>DATLAJ010000101.1 GCA_035527515.1 bacterium | reverse complement strand
ATCGGCCAGCACGTCAACGTCACCTTCGAGGCATTTCCTGACGAGAAGGCGACTGGCAAGATAATCTGGGTCTCACCAGTCGGGACCCAGGCGCAGGGTTCCTCGATCATCTCTTTCCCGGCCAAGATCAAGCTCGACGAGGCGTGCAAGTTCGCAAAACCAGGGATGTCTTGTGACATAGACATAATAATCTCCGAGAAGAAGTCCGTGCTGCGGGTGCTGCTCGAGTCGGTTGCGACCGAAGAGGAGGAAGATGAGGAGGTCGAGGAGGCCAACAGGGACAAGGAGACCAAATACGTCTATGTCAAGACGGGTGAAACTTATCAGAAGCATGAAGTAAAGATCGGCGAGAGTAACGAGAAGTTCGGCGAGGCGCTCTCTGGCCTCAAGGAGGGCGACGAGGTCGTAACCGACATCGACGCGTATGAGGCTGCCCAAGAGGAGAAAGAAAGCGAGAAGGGGCCGGCTGGCAAGGGCAAGAAGAAACAAAAGCCGAAACGAGGCAGACACATAAGGCTCTGATGTGCCGCGCAACGTCTCCTCGCAAGACAATGAGCTCAAGTCTGGGATGTTTCTTAAGAACTGCTACTAGTATCGCCTCGAGTCGCTTTTCGCGCAGCGCGTTCGTTGTCGGGGTGTCAGTTGTCGTTGTGGCCTTAATTCAGGCCTTCAGCGGGGCGTTGCCCTTGGACAGGATGCGGATAAGGGGTGTGGACCCGGTCGAATACTACGTCTATTTGCCGTCGCTCTTCTTTGACAAAGACGTGGACTTCTTCAACGAGTTCTTTCACTTCGCGCCGGGGAGATTGCAGAGGCAGTGGTGCGAGACGGCGACCGGCCACATGGAGGAACCCGCACGGGATTGGGATGGCAATCGCGCAGGCGCCGTTCTATCTAACGGCTTATCTGATTCTCGCCGGTAAGAGTGGACATTTCCCCCTGCCGATTTCCTACAAGTACGACCCTCTGTTCGAGCAAGCTTGGTACATCGGCAACATCTTCTGGTTTGCGTTCGCGACGTTTCTGATGGCAATCTGGCTCAGTCGCGCCTGCGCCGTCAAGCACGCTCTTTCGGTGTCCGTCTTTTTCTTCTTTGCGACGCCAATGCTCTACTACACCTTCCCGATCGTTCCGATGGCGCACGGCGTAAGCCTGGCCGCCATTCTTCTCCTGCTGATATGCGTGGCCAACTTTGAGAAGACAGCGAGGCTTCGGTGGTGCCTCCTAGCTGGCGTGTGCCTCGGCTTTGTGGTCTCGGTCCGAACGGCCAATTTAGTGTTTCTTGCTTACTTGGCGCCTCATTTGTTCCTCATTATTCGCAGCCGGACGCAAACTGCGCATTCGAGGGATTCGCAAACTTGGCGGCGATGGCTCAAAGCCCCGGGGCTGGCCGGGCTGGGTGTGCTGCTAGGGTTCTTGCCTCAGCTAGTGGTGTGGGAAAGGGTGTTCGGCAGACTGATCGTGAACCCTAATGCGGGCGAGTTCGTGCTTACACCGGCCAATTTTCTTAAGGTGGCATTCTCCAGTAAGCACGGTTTCTTAACCTGGCACCCGATTCTGTTGATCGGCCTGATTGGGTTGTCTGTGGCCGCGCTCAAGAAGCCTCGCCGATCGGTCGCCCTCTCTGGGCTTCTCGGAGTCCTTTGCTTATGGGTCCTAATCAGCACCATCCATAACTGGTCGGGCGGCTGGTCGTTCGGACACAGAGTCTTCATTGAAGCCTACGCGTTTTTCGCTCTGGGCACAGGGGTGCTCGTCGATGCGGCGCTCAAATCAAAGGCCAAAAGTAAGCGTCTGGTTGTGTTAGTTGTCGCGGTGGCTGCCATCCTGTGGAATGTTCTGTTCATGATTCAATACAAGGCCGGCCTGATACCGCGCGATGCTAAGCTGACATTTCATCAGTATCTCGGCCAGAAACTTGAGATTCTATGGGCCGTACTGACCGGGGAGCCGGTTTTGCCTGGATAACGCCTCCATCTCAGGAAAGAGCGTGGCCCGTTGAGATGCAGTTCGCTACTGGGCTTTCGTCCGTTTCCGGTCTTGCGGAAACTCCTCTTCGGCCAGCGTTGACATCACAGCGGGCCGTGCTTATCGTGAACCCATATTTGAGATTCACGACAGTTAAACGGCGGGTGTTCATGGACCGACACAGCCTGGCCAGGCGAGTTCTGATTCGGACGGCTATCGATCCGGCCCTCAGGTTCTTGGGCGTTTCGAGACTGGTGCGCAGTCCTGCGGAGTTCGCTCTGGAACTAACCAACCACTGTAATCTCTCGTGCGTTATGTGTTTTAGGGAGAAGATGACCCGGCCCAAGGCGTTTATGGATGTGAAACTTGCCCGGCGCGTGGTGGATGAGCTGAGAGCCTTTCCCAAAACACCCTTTCTCCCCCAGGGCTTTGGAGAGTCCCTGCTGCATCCTGAGTTTGTCGATTTGCTGAGCTATGCTCGAAGCGTTCTGCCCAATCCCATCGCGGTTATCAGCAACGGGACGCTACTCGTAAAGGAGATGGCGAGGAAAATCGTTGAGGGCGAGCTCGCCGATGTTGTTGTCATAAGCGTCGAGTCGACAGAGAAAACTGCGTACGAGTCGATCCGCAGGAAAGGCAACTTCGAGCAGCTGAACGCCAACGTAACGAACTTGTTGATGATCAAACGTTCGCTTGGCAAGACCAAACCTTCTGTCTGTATCCGCGGCGTGGTTTCAGGCAACGGTGCTTTGACAGTTGAGGCGCTTAGGAACAAGTGGGGAGACCTATTGTCCGACAACGATTGTGTGGCAGTTAACGAATTCCGCAGCTGGGTGGGCGCAGTAGATGGCGAAGTGCTTGGAGATGTGCCTGCTGAACCAGCAAGGAAAGAACGGCGACTTGCCTGTAGGCAGTTGTTCAAGACGTTCATGGTAGGGGTGGACGGCAACGTGACCCCGTGTTGTTATGACTACAACTTCTCGCTTTGCATCGGTAATGTGAACGAGACCAGTCTGCGCGATATATGGATGGGAGGCAAGCTTGCGGCGCTAAGAAACCTTCATCTTCAAGGAAGGTTCTCGGAAGCCCCGTTGTGCAAAGACTGTCAAGATTGGGAGTGAGGCGAGTTATATGGGATAGAGGACCTCGGTTATCGTATATCGGCCGCTGACTCGGGGGCCGGGCGAACGCCATGAACGCGATCACACCCGCGAAGGCAGGATCACGAAAGCAGACACTGATTGCCTGCGCCGCTATCGTCATCGTCTCAACCCTCATGCTCACCTACGAGATCGACGAGCCGTTCTGGGGGCTTCAGGATTTCAACTGCGTCATCCAATCGATTGCCGCCCGGAACTTCCTCAAGTATGGTCTGATAGCCACAAGGTTCATGCCTGCAACGAACACGGGCGACGTTCGCAATGGCAAATTCGACCTCTATGTCCATCATCCTCCCCTGATTGCGTATCCTCTTGCTGCGTTTTACTGTCTATTCGGTGAGACAGAATGGGTGGGGAGGTTATTCTTTGTGCTCTGCGCAATCGGCAGCGCTTTGCTGGTGTTTCTTATAGGGAAGATGTACCTCAGGCAACTTGACGCCCTTCTTTGTGCTCTTGTTTTCTCGCTATTGCCGTGCATCGGTTACTTCGGCAGAATGATCAATTATGAGAGCCCCGGCCTTTTGTTCGCTCTCTTTGCTTTCTGGAGTTACTGCCGTTTCCTCAAAAGTCGCAGAAAAGTCGCCCTTGCCCTACTTTAGGTCTCAAACTTCCTGGGGCTTCTAACCTGCTGGCAGGATTATATTCTGTCGTTCGCGATAGCGTTTCACTACCTTGTCTGGGGCAGGAGGCCCGGTGAGTCGAGGCGCAGTATCCTACTCCTGCCGGTGTCAACGATAGTGGTCTTCGCTATCTATTTCGGCTATGTGCTTCATCTTGTAGGAGGTCTTTCGAGCGAGGCTTTTGGCGGATCACTTACCTGGATAATTGGACTCAGGATCGGCACCCAGATAGGCCCCGGGACCCATTTTTCGATGCTTGAGTTTTTGAGCGCGGAGCTGGACGCACTTCAGAGGCTGTTCACGCCGCTTATGACATTCGGCGCAGCTGCCTGGCTCATTATCCTCGTTGTAGAGCGTATCAAGGGCAGACACAAAGGGGAACACTTCGACAGGCTCATCCTCGCCCTTCTGATGTATGGGGCTACCTATATCCTGATATTCAGACAACCCGCGTACCTGCATGACTATATGGTCTATTACATGGCTCCTGCGGTTGCCTACGGCGGCGTTGTTGCAGCACGTTACGTTATTGAAAGCTGTCTCGCACCGAAGCGCTGGGTTAGAGGCATCGCTGTTGTGATCCTGGGTTACGTGTTTCTTTTCGCGGGCCTTCCCAAGTTCTTCGAACTGCATCGCAACCCGCCTCGAGATGACTGGATCGATCTAGGCAAATACCTAGCGCAGCATACTGACCCGGACGAGGCGGTCATTGTTTCCTGGCGAGATGGGCAGATTTATACCGAATACTACAGCGATCGAGAAATACTGCGGAATGTCACAACGGTGGGACAGTTCCAACGCGCCTTGGAACGGGCGCACAATAAGGTTGTGGTCTGTATGGACTACGCTGAACCAAGGGCCTCAGAAGAGCTGGTTGAGTCTTGCTGGGGCGCTACGTCGATATGCCTATTGGGGTCAACAACAGGCGCTTCATTGCTTATGTTTTAAGTACCCCCAGAAAGTGCCGACAAGAAACTTCTGCTCGTGAATCCCCGCGTTAGGCGTTAGATGTCTAGCTAAACCGATGGGTGGACGAGATGAACAGGCGTGACTGTTGATCGGTTTGATGCCGACCAATCCCAGCCTAACTGGCAATGCCTGGCCATGCACTGGTAACACGTGCAACGCGGGGGCGAGCCCGAAGGTTCGCCCCTTGAAAGCTATCTCATCAGCTCGCACTCAGACGCCGCAGCTCTCGCGGCGCAGGAGGTCGTCCCATTGCTTGTCGATCGATGCCTGGAACTCCTCAATTATGTGCTCGTTGCCTGGCTTCATCAGGTGGGCATATCTTCCCTGCATCTTCAACCATTCAACTATCGGCACCTTCTCCTTCGGCTTGTAGGTGATCTTCCACTTGTCATCGACCACCTCAAAAAGGGGCCAGAACCGCGTCTCTACGGCCATCTTAAGAACCTCTAACGATCTGTTCATCGGAAGCCGCCAGCCGCGATGGCACGTTGACAGAACGTTCAAGAAAGCCGGACCATCCGCCGCATAAGCCTTCTGTGCCTTCGAGAAAACGTCCCGCCAATCGTGAGGCGAACACTGTGCCACGTAGGGGATATGGTGCGCCGCAATGATCGCGGTCAGGTCCTTCCTGTGCTCGGGCTTGCCCGGTATCAGCTTGCCGGCTGGGCAAGTGGTCGTGTCTGCCCTAAACGGCGTCGCGCCGGAGCGCTGGATGCCCGTGTTCATGTAGGCCTCGTTGTCGTAGCAGACGAAGACGAACTTGTGTCTTCGCTCAAGCGCTCCAGAGATGGCCTGTAGCCCAATGTCATAGGTCCCACCATCGCCAGCAAAGGCCACAAAGTTCACATCCTTGTCGTATTTGCCCTGCTTCTTTAGCGCGCGATACATCGTCTCAACGCCGCTCATCGTGGATGCGGCGTTCTCGAAGGCGTTGTGTATCCAGGGAACTGTCCAAGCAGTATAGGGATAGATTGTCGTGGCCACCTCCAGGCAGCCAGTCGCATTCGCGACGATGACCGGCTTGTCGGACGCAAGGATGACTTGCTTCACCACGATGCTCGCCACACAGCCCGCACAGAGACGATGCCCGGGCGCAAGGCCAGGGTTGCGGTGAGTTAACTCTTTTAGCGTAACCATTTATATTCCTCCTCGATCAATCAATTTCTGACCGTGATGTAATCAAACACCTGCTCAACCTTGCCCGTCCTTGCAATCTTCTGAAGCTCCTCGAAGACGTTAGCTACGTCCTCGGTATTCAAGTCGCGTCCACCAAGGCCATACACGAACTGGATCGCCTTCGGCACCGTTGGCAGGTTGCAGATTGCCGAACGAACCTCGTGAGCAACTGGCCCGCCCTGGGCCCCGAACGAATCGGACCTGTCCAGAATCGCGACCGCTTTGCAGTGCCCGAGGCGTTGTGCGACGAGCTCCGACGGGAAGGGTCTAAACATTCTGATCTTCAAAAGGCCCGCCTTGACGCCTTTCTCACGCATCATATCGACGACTGCTCTCGTCGTGCCTGCCGCCGAGTTCAGGACGACTATCGCGACCTCGGCGTCGTCGAGCTTGTAGCCCTCGACGAGGCCATACTTCCGGCCGGTCAGCGCCTCGAACCTCTTGGCCGCACCAAGCAGAGCATCCGGCACGAACTTCATCGCCTCGTGCTGCTGCCTCTTGTGCTCAATGTAGAAATCGTTCAGGTCAAGTGGCCCGAAGGTCTTCGGATGCTCCAGGTCCAGAAGCGGATACGCGGGCATGTATTCGCCGATGAAGTCCTTCACCAGATTGTCGTCAAGCAGCTCCACGCGCTCGATCGAGTGGCTAATGATAAACCCATCAACGCAGACCATCACCGGCAGCAGAATGTCCCTATTCTCGGAGACCGTAACAGCCTGCACTATATTGTCATAGGCCTCCTGAGCATTCTCCGAGTAGAGCTGTATCCACCCCGTATCTCTGGCTCCCATCGAATCAGAGTGGTCGCAGTGGATATTGATCGGAGCGCTCATGGCTCTGTTCACAACCGTCATTACCATCGGCAGACGATTGCCAGATGCACAGTAGAGTATCTCCCACATCAGCGCCAAGCCGTTGGCGGAGGTTGCTGTCATCACCCTGCCGCCCGCCGCCGCTGCGCCAACGCAAGCGCTCATCGCGCTGTGTTCGCTCTCGACGGTTATCATCTCGGTCTTGACTACACCATCGTTCACAAATCCCGAGAACGTCTGCACTACCTCCGTCTGAGGCGTAATCGGGTATGCGGCCACGACGTCAGGTTCAATCTGACGCATGGCCTCGGCAACTGCCTCGTTGCCCGTATATGCAACTACTCGTGGCATTTATTTTTCCTCCCCAATAGACTTGGCATCTATCACGTTTCCTCAATTTCCATCGTTATCGCTTTGACTTTCGCGGGGCAAACGGAAGCGCAAATGCCACAGCCCTTGCAGTGGAAATAGTCGATGCCGACCATCTTCTCGTCCTTCACCGTGATCGACATGTCGGGACAGTATATCCAACACTGCAAGCAGTGGATGCACTTGTTAGGGTCCCACACTGGCTTGCTGGACCGCCAAGTCCCCGTCTCATACTTAACGGAGTTGCCAGCCTCAAGTATCATCCCGCCAATCGGTATATCTCTCCAGCCTGGAAGCTCGTCGCTCATTCTCCCTTGACCTCCTCATAGCCCCTTTGGACCATCTTAAGATTCGCAGTAACTACCTTCTCAGAGAATTTCTTGCCCAACCGGCGCTTGATCGCACCTGTCACCGTCTCAACGCTGACCTGCCCCGACACCTTTGACAGCGCACCCAGCATCGGCGTGTTCGGCAAGGGCCGGCCCAGCTCATCGCGCGAGATGCCCGTGGCATCCACCGTGAATATCTTGCCGCCCGCAATGCCCATCGTCTCCCGAACTTCTTTGGGTGATTTTACGGTATTGACCAGATACAGCGCGTCCTTATGAGCGCCTTTGGTCACGTCAACCCCACCGGTCAACAGTGAAGGATCGACAACCATCACGTAGCCAGGCGCCTTCACCGCGCAGTGGACGTAGATTGGCTCATCGCTGACCCGATTGTAGGCTGCAAGCGGTGCACCAGCTCGCTCAGGACCATACTCAGGGAACGCCTGAATGAACTTCTCCTCGGCAAGAGCCGCCTCAGCGAACAACTTGGCCGCGGTTACAGTCCCCTGGCCGCCTCGTCCGTGCCAGCGGAACTCCAAAATCTCAGCCATCGCTTTTCTCCTTTTATCGCAAACTACTAATCACAAACCTCCCCAACTATAGGCAAGGGGGAAAAGAACGAACGGGATTGTATTGGTGCGTTCAGCATCGGTCAACCCCAATGCGACAAATATTCCCTCAATAATCAACTCCTGCCTTGCAGCGACCCGTTCTCCGTAGTGCTACGAAGGATGAAAGCGCCGCTTCGCAGAGTAGTAATTGATCTGTGATGCGAGGTGACCATGCGGTTACAAGTTTCTGAGGCCGACTTTATCGCGCAGGGGCTTTTCCATTAAACGCGTCCGGCCATCCGCCGTGCGCATCAATCTTCGCATCAATCTCTGACATGACGCGGAGCGTCTCACGCAGAACCGCGACAACCTTCTGGAAGTGCTCGATGTCCTCGAGCGTCAGAGCTCGCTTGTGCCGCTTGCGCTCCTTCAGCCAGTGATGGAGCACCTGATAGCCGCCGATCCGAAACTCCCACACCTCGGGCGAGACGCCATCAAAGAACTCCGCCTCGATGCCCTTCTTGGGCTGTTTCTTATTGATATAAATCCGGCCACTTTCAAGCGGCCTGTCCTCGCCGGACCCTGTGTCGCCTGGCGGCCTGTAATCGACGCAGGTTACGTCGTGTTTGCCCGCAACGGGATAGCTCGTTCCCCAGAATGAGGCGCTGGCGAGGCGCTCGTCCCGCAAGAGGTGCAGATCAACCAGCTCCTGGCCCTTCTCGCAGAGCGCACGAAAGAGGTCAGCGTTTGACGTGAGCGGCACCCGCGGGAAGTCGATCTTAAGAAACTCCGCATAGCGCGTGCGATATGTCGGCGAGTGAAACACGCCGTAGATATATGCGAAGACATCCTCCGGCCCGAACGTCTTCTCCAGATCGCCCCGCCCGTCGGGGAGGAAACTCATCCTCAGGCGTGTTGAGATGTCCGCGATGAATTGGGGACCATAGTTTGACGTCCGCCCCTCGGCCGAATAATCACCATAATTCCTCGGTTTATCAGCCGGTACAGCCGATTTGGGATAAAGGTAGATGGGGAGGACGTAGCCGATTTCTTTTGTTTTATTCGATATCGCACATGACTCTATCGCGGTGTCCGCAACTCCAACCAGACCCCACCGAGCACTCCGCTCTGAATGCTGCCGGCACGCGATCAGTCCCACATTTGGCCCGGCGACCATGTGCAGCATGACCTCGGGTCGGGGTCTGCATATAAAGCCACGAGAGCGGCCGGTGAAGTATGTGTAGCGAGTGTCAAACGGACGGTAAAGAACTGGCAAGACGAGCTTCTGATGGGGGCCTCCATCGTTGGCATCCTGCTGAGCCATCTTTACCTTCCAGTCCTGGGCATCCGGGCCCAGCCCGAAGCGACTCCTGGCCTTTTCTGGCTCCATTTCTGCAAAGGTCTGAACAACTGTCCACATCTCTGATTCCGTGAACTGAATCGCTAACGAATCGCGAGCGGTAACGATGCCGACGGAGTTCAGCGGCATTGCGTCGGTTATCTTCCAACCAGCCCCATATTCGGCCTCCAGTCTTATATCCCTGGGGACAAACCAGTAGGAAGGCGTCTTGGGCTCAAGATGCGTCCAACCGGTGTCTGACGCTGCGTGTCCACTGAGCCAGTCGTATTTCTTCTGCCGCTCGCCCCATAGATCGGCGTGGGATACGTTCGCAGTCATTCCGGTCTCCACTCCGTCTCTGGGATTTCCGCATTTGTGAGGATGTTATGCAGCGTCGCGATCGGCAGCTTTCGTCCGCGATGCTCAGGGACAATGACTTGCAGTCCGGACGCGGGATGGCGCCACTTCCGGTGACTGCCTCTCTGCGAGACCAGCTGATATCCACGGCGCTTGAGTAGTAACTCGACCTCCCTGGACGTCATTGGGCCGCTGCGCTGGCTCATCCAACGACTACTTCGCGGGAGAGCAAGCCTTCGGGCAACTGAAGTGGAGAAGGCTCCAGATATAGCTCTATTGCCTCGCGAATGTTCTTAAGTGCTTCGTCTTCAGTTTCACCAGCGGATGCGCAGCCAGGAAGCTCCGGACACCAGACTGCCCAGTCACCCGTCTCAACGTCCCTTTCAAGGATTACGCGCCATTTCATTTCTGTCTCCTCTCAAATCTATTGCGTGTGCTTAACCATAATGCTGATAGCAACGCCCTGTTGAATCTCGAACACATTCTCATCCTTGGAGCTGTCCGGAGCAACCTCCTTCTTCTTGACGTTGCCATGAAGGTCGAGGAGGTATATCTCGTCAAACGCCTGCATCAGGCTCTGCCTCATGCCTCGGAACGTTGGATTGTCCAGATACCCGTGATTCGTGATCATCGAGACGATGCCGTGTCCGGTCTTTTCAATGCGCCACTGTGCGAAGCGCAAAAACTTCACGTAATCGTCCTGAAGCCACTTAGGATTGCGCTCGCCGAGCGGCTTACCGTCAACCTTCCTGTAGTCCTCGATCAGCTCGCCGATCCACGTTTTGCCCCACTTTCCGGTTTCCCGGTCCTTCACCTTGCTGGGGTTCATCGAATGGCCCGAATACGGCGGATTGCCGATGATGACCATAATGGGCTTCTCGGCCTTTATCTCATTTGCAGCCTTTCCCTCGTCCGCCAGAGTCTTTGCGAAGCCGACGGCCAGTAGGTTCGACACCTTAGCCGCCTGCTCCAGTGTGTTCGTCAGGTAGATGTGGAGGCGCTCGTGCTCGACGAATTCATAGCCCAGTTCCTCAAGCAACATGCCGACCTTCAGATGGGCGATGGCATAAGGGGCCATGAGTATCTCGAAGCCAAAGAGCCGCGGCAGCAGATTGTTGCGCACGAAATCCGCCCAAGTGCCCTTCTGCCCTCTTTCCACAATAACCTTATGGAGATGCTTGATGACGCCCGTGAGGAATGTGCCCGTCCCAACCGCCGGATCGAGTATCATGACCGACTTATCGGCGAGGCCATCCGGCCTTCCGAACTTCTCCTTAAGAAGAGAATCGACGGAGCGCACGATGTAGGAGACTACCGGCTCCGGGGTGTAATAGACGCCTCTCATCTCCCTGATCTTGGGATCATATTTCTTGAGGAACGTCTCATAGAAATGGACTATCGGGTCCTCTATCCCTGCTTTCTTGCCCATGTCCTGGGCGATCGCACGCATATCCGAGGCGCCGAGCAGGTCGGCGATGTCTGATGTGTGCCACATCCAACTGGGGTCCAACATGTCCTCGTCGGCAAGCTGCTTGAATAGACTTCGCAGCAGCGGATTCGCTCTCGGCACGAGATGCGCTGCGCTCGAAAGCGAGAAACCATTCGTGAGCGTGTCCAGACGTCCCGGCCGGACTGACTGGTATCTTGCGGCGAAAAGTCCATAAGCAACGGTCTGGGCGTACATATCCGCGAACTCTTCTTCAGATAGGTCGTGAACCAGGACCAGCTTGAACGCATCGAACAGGCGTCGAAGCTCGTCGCTGAATCGGCCCTGCTGGTTCCGGGACTTCAGTATCGCGTCACGCATCAGGTGCGTCCGCCAGGCCATCTGTTCCGCGAGGTCCTCCGCCGTTCCGACGCCCGGCAGAACCGTGGCCAAGAAGGTGGCCAAAAGAACTCGAAGCGACTCGGCGGCAAATTCGTCAACAGGAGCGTCCGATTGAGGCTGGAAGACGGAACAGAGGGTAACGCGCTGCGTCTGACTGCCGTCCCGAATGAGCCGGAACTCGAGGTAGTTCGTGAGCATCAGATTTGGCAGCTGCTTGTAACGATCCAGCTGGTCGGTGCCCATCACGGCGTCAAGGTCTGCACCGAGTGCCTTCGTCTCGATGTAGCCCACCTGCGAATGGCCTCGTATGACCTTGAAATCTGGCACCCCAAACGCCTTGCGCCTCGGCTCGGTGATGAACGTTGCCCTCGCCTCCGTCTGAAGGGCTTTCGAGGCAGACTCCAGGAATCTCTGAAAGACAGGCCGCAAGCTCAGCTCATCCGTCGTGTCGGAGCGTCCTGAAAGCGTCCTCAGCCGCTTGAGATACTCGGCCAGAACGTCGCCAAATGTCTTGTTCTTTCGCGCCATGTAATCCCTATGCATCAAATGCCCAGCAGGCGGTCATGTTGATCTTGGCACAACCTAAACGGCATCCGACAATATACACGTTGTGCTGGGGCGTGCAAACAACCCGAGGCCGGGGACATGGCGTCCTTCACTCCTCATAGGTGGATGCGGGGGTCGAGGAAAGTGTATGCAACGTCGGTGAGGAGATTCGCGAGGACGTAAGTAACGGCGATAACGAGCACGCAGCCCTGCACCTGCGGGTAATCCCGGAGGGCGATCGAGTGCACCATGAGCGAGCCGATGCCCTCCCAGGAGAAGATGGTCTCTGTGATGATCGCGCCAGTTAGAAGGGCTCCCAACTGAAGGCCCAAGACCGTTACCACGGGCGTGAGAGCGTTGCGAAGTGCATGTTTTAGAACGACCTTCCACTCGGGAAGACCTTTGGCTCTAGCTGTCCGAACGTAATCCGAGCCTAGCGCCTCAATCATCTGCGATCTGGTCATCCGGGCTAGAACCGCCGACATGCCCAGCCCCAGCGTAACGGCCGGCAGAATGAGATGCTCAATACCGCCGCGCCCTGAAACCGGCAACAGGTTGAGCTTGACCGAGAAGACGACTATCAACACCAGCCCCAGAAAGAAGTTCGGGACTGATACGCCCAGAACAGATAACAGCATCGAGGTGCGGTCGAGCCAGGTGTTGGGTCTCATTGCTGCGAGGACCCCGGTCGGGATGGCGAACACGATGGCGAACAGCATCGCTGCCAGAGCGAGCGTGAGCGTGGCCAGATAGCGGTCAAGTATTCGGTTCAGCACCGGCTCCTTCGTCCATACAGACTGGCCGAGGTCCAGGTGCGCAAGACCCACGAGGTAGCTCCAGTACTGGGTCCCAAGCGGCCTGTCGAGGCCCAGCTCGTGCCTGAGCGCCTCAACGTCGCCGGGCTCAGCGGATTCGCCGATCATTAGAGCCGCTGGATCACCCGGGACAAGGTGTATCAGAAAGAAGACAACCGTGCATACGCAGAAGACTGTAACAGGAAACAGGGCCAGTCTGTTCACCAACGCCTGGTGCCTCATCTGCCCGGGGTGAGCCTCGCAGAGGCAAAGGACTTGAAGTCCCCGGACGGGTATAGCTCGAAGCCCTCGAGCCGGCTCGTCATGATCGCTACGTTGTCAGGAAACCACAACGGGATATATGGCAGCTCGTTAGCGATGATCTTCTGCACATTGCTGTATATTTCATACCTTTTCTTAAAGCTGAGCTCCGTTCGGCCCTGCTCGGTCAGCTTGTCGATCTCGGCGTTCTTGAAGTGTCCGCGGTTGACCCCGTGCGGGGGCACGCTCTTGGAATGGAACGCGTCGTAGAAGAAGTCCGGGTCCGAGATACCCACCCACGTGAGTGAATAGACATCGAAATTGCCGCTGATAACGTCGCTGTAAAACGTGGCCCACTCGAACGACTTGATCTCTACCCTGATGCCAACCTCTGCCAGCTGCTGCTGCACTATCTGCGCCACCTGATTTGCACGCTGGTCCTTCGAGGTCTTGAACGTTATACCGAAGCGGCGCCCGGTCGCGGACTCGAGCGGGAAACCAGCCCGGTCGAGCATCGAGCTCGCTCGCTTGGTGTCGAAAGCATAGCTCTTAAGGTCAGGCACATAGAACGTGTTGCTGGGACACAAAAGCCCGGTCGCTGGTGTCGCCTGGCCGAGCAAGAGGTGGTCAATGATTGCACGCCGGTCGATGGCTCGCGCTATCGCCTCCCTCACCTCACGGATCGAGAGAATCGGGTGTTTCAAGTTGATGCCGAGATACTTGAAAGTGCTGCTGGGAGCTCTTAAAACCCTGAACCGAGGGTCGTGCTCGAACGTCCGGATGAGCTCCGGCGGGACGTCATTCTGGACGAAATCGACAGAGCCCTTCCTGAGTTCCAGCAGCCGCGTCGAGGTGTCGGGCACAACCTTGCAGAGAATCCGCACGATAGCGGGCCGCCCTCGGAAATACCTTTCGTTCCGAATCAGCCTGATGCTCGCGCCCTTCTCCCATTTCGCGAGCTCAAACGGGCCAGTCCCAACCGGTTTCGAGCCGAATTGCACCCCTGTCTCGTCAGCATATCGCTTCGGCACGATGCCCATCTTCAAGCACTCCAGAAAGCTCGCCTGAGGCTCCTTCAACCAAATCGTGACAGAATAGCGGCCTGTGGCCTCGATCATCGCGACGTTCTTGAACGAGGCGCGTTTCCGTGACCCGAGCGCGGGGTCAAGGACGGACTCCAAGGTGAACTTGACGTCCTCAGAGGTCAGCTCCTCCCCGTGTGAGAAGTGAACGCCCTTGCGCAGCCCAATCTCGTAGCGAGTGCCGTTCTTAACCTCGTAGTGGTCGGCGAGGTCAGGCGCTAGATGTCCCTTTTGATCGGTGCAGAATAGCCCGTTGAAAAGAAGATCAATAACACGGCTGGAGATAGCATCAGTGGCGAGCCTCGGGTCGAGCGACGTCGCATCCGACTGGATCGCGATTACGAGCTGATTCTCGTTGCTATCGCGCCCCGTGTCTGAACCGCAGCCAACGCAGGTGCAGATACAGAGCGCAAGCGCGGCAATGACCGATGTGCGGCGCAATCTCAACCCCGGCCGGTCGCCGACTGTCCGTTAATCATTTGCCCGCTTGGGCTCGGGTTTTTTGGGCTCCTCCTTCGGGGGATTCACCTTCTTGGGCTTCGATTTCGGTTTCTTCTTTTTCGGTTTGTCTTTTTTAGGTTCAGCTTTCTCAGGCTTCGACCTACGTGGCTTTGGCACGATCGTAGTCCTATCCTTATGCCTGGGGAAAGGCCTCGGGGCGAAGATGTCGCCTCGCTGTGGCCTAGTAGGGGTGAGCGCCGGCCTGGGCACGTAGAGACGCTGCTTGTCCACACGGTAGTAGCCCTGTGTGATGCCCTTCGCCGGTCCCACTGTGGTCGGGACAACCTCAAACCTCTTGATTGGCCCCCGCGCTAGTTTCCTCTGATGCTCGGCCGAGGGGGCAGACAGCTTCGCCATTGTTGTCCCGTCCAGCGCGAGCAGAGCGCCGCCTTTGACCTTCAGATGCTCTACTCTGGCAAACTTCGCCAGACCCACGGCCTCGAACTGGTCTCTGGGAACGATCGTTACAGGGCAATCCTTGACGTAGAAGTTGAATGAAACGCTGATCTCCGGTGGAGGTGGAGCAGGGTGCCATGCCACGTACCCGGCCGACCAGTACCACGTAACATGGGCGGGTGCCCAGACGTATCCAGGTATCCAAACCCAGCCCCAGCGGTTGGTGTAAGCCCAATACCCGTAGTGGTAAGTTATCCACCCCCAGGGCTCGGACGAGACCCAAGTCCAGCCATAGTCCGTGAAGACCCATCGGCCACGGTAGTAGGGCGCCCATGTGACCCCCACGCTGAACGGCCGCCAGATGTAGCCAAAACCCACCACAAACTCCCAGTGCCCATACGGGGTGAGATCATCCTCATAGAGAAGCCAAGAGTGCCCGGATGGGGTCTCGTCATCGTAGTAATCACTGGTCGGTCCGGCGTAGGACGCATAAGCGCTGCTTGCCACGTAGAACGGCTGCTCGCTGAAAGCAAATCTATACCCCTGGACGGCCGCTCGCGCTCGAGAGAGGACAAGGTCGGCCCCCTGGGATGAGTTCGAGGCGCTCCTCTGGGCTATCTCCTCACGAAGCTGCGACCGCATTCTGGCTGAGTAGGCCTGAGAGGTCAGGCGACCGGCAGAGGCTTCAGTAAACTCGTTGGTGAGGCGCACGCTGGAGCTTCCGGCGAGACTCCAGCCCGAAAAGGCCCCAGCGTCCCACAATTTCGGGGCGTAAAACTCACTGAAGCTGTAAGCCCACGACGGGTCCTCCGAGGCGACGGCCACGAATCTCGCCCAGCCAGTTTCTGATGGCGCCCGCTGACGGTATCCCTCCTCAGGCACCCTCAGAGCACTGTGAGGCTCGAGCATGTTGAACGGATGGCTCTGATTCGGGAAAGCGAGCTGGACCTTGCCCTCTGGAGAGACCACGAAGACAAACGCATAACAGCTTGCGTCGGCCTCGAGCAGAAACTCCGCGTCCTCTCTTTGAAAACAGACGACGTTGCCGTCGAGAATGGACCCATTTGAGACGGTCATCCTGACTTGCGTGAGCTGCGCCAAACAGGGCACAGAAAGGACTGTCACCATCACGGCGGCCAGGACAGCAAATGGTATCATCTTTGACCTTATCATCGACTTTCTCCCCGTAGGATACATGTCTCAAAAAACAAAGCTGCCAAGAACATCGCTTCAATTAAATGATGCCTCACACAGGTAAACAAGTCAAGGCAGGTCGCGACCCGCAAAAAACAGATTGACCGTGTGGCTGTCAGTGTAGGATGGCCTTTCTAGGCTGTCCCGTAAGTCGGGTCGGAGGTTGTGTAGGGGCGGGGCTTGTCTCCGCCCATCTATATATTCGGGCAGACACAAGGCCTGCCCCTACATGTGGCATACCCCGCTGCGCCATCCCCGTTGAAACCGACTTATGGGACAGCCTGTTCTAGGTTGTCCCGAAGGCTTCTCGGTAGGGCAGCACAGAGAGCCTCATTGTATCCAGTTGGGGCAAAGTATGGGGTTCCTTGACATGGCAATTTGCAGGAGGGAGGATCGCCTCATTACCTAAAAACCTAGGAGCAGGATACATGGATAACGTGTTTGAGTGGTGTCGCGGCCTTCGTGCCCTTGTGCTTGGCTGTTTGATCACTGCCGTAATGTCATCGGCGGCCTTTGGCCAGCAGGAGTATCCACATCGCCGGTTTCCGATACTTTTCTCCGAGAACAAGGGGCCCTCGGTCTTTGGCATAAATGTTGCCCCGTGGTCGATGCGTGACGCCGTCAAGAACGACGTGCGTATCGCTTGGGATTTCACGTATCGGGCGGGTCTGAAGTGGGTAAAGCTCTCGCATTGGGGCAACAAGGGCTCCTGGGACTGGGTGGAGCTGATGCCGGGGCAGTATCACTTCCACGATGACGTCATCGGGGCGAATATCGACGACGCGGTCGCTCACGGGATGCAGGTCGTTTTCAATTTGGCTTATGGGAACTCGCTTTACGGCAAGCACCCGGAGTGGGACGACAACATCTGCGTCGAGGACCCGTCCCACCAGGATTTCGGGCCCTGCACGAGGCTCTATGTGCCCACAGACGACTCAACATTCAAGAGCTTCTCGCACGCTTTCGCAAGATACTGCGAGGAGATGGTGCTTCACTACGGCGACAGGGTCAAGTATTGGGAGGTCTGGTGTGAGCCGGACTTCGGCAGCTGCGACCGCACTGATGTCAACTTCTGGTCGCCTCACCCCAACCCGCCGCAATATGCACTCCTTCTGTTTGAGGCGGCCAACGCGATCAAATCCGCCGATCAGGATGCGAGAGTCTGCTTCGCGGGCCTTGTTGGCATGGACAAAGCGTTCCTTGCTCAGTGTTTTGAGATATTGAACGCCATGGGGGAAGAGATCGGCGAGGGGGACTGGGTCTGCAAAAACGTGGACATCATCTCGATTGACCCGTTTCGACATGAGAAACACG
>DATLAJ010000100.1 GCA_035527515.1 bacterium | reverse complement strand
GACAGTGGATAGCGGAGATACATCATCACCGTGAGGCGGATCACCTCAGGCGAGCTGTTGAAATAGCGGAATGGATTGCGCATCGCCGAAGGCTAAGGACCCTCGCCAGGAGGCTCAAGCCAGTTTACTCTGACAATGCCGCTTACTGAAAAGCTCGCGGATCGTGCGCTGATTATATCTGACGGCTCCCTTGTTGACCGACGTCTGAAAGACGAGTTCCGCAAGCAGCAGTTCTCTTTCGGCGCATTCGAATGGCGGCACGTCGGCTTCATTGGTGGGCGCAATACTCTGACACCAATTTGGGAAGTCATCCGACAGGGCAGGTCCTAAGGACAGAAGGCCCAATATTATGGACGTTCGCGGCCAGCGAAGAGTCGTGATGCGTCTTGCGGCGATGCGCGCCTCATCCACGACCGGACCGCAGAATTGCCGAACAGAGAATTTGGGCTCGATAGTGCGCCACGATTCTCCGAAACCTGCTCTCTGTGATCGCTCTCGCCAACTTTGGCGTGGCTAACTCGCGGATACTACGCGACAATCTCGGAGGGCGAGATTTCTCTGTAAAAACAGATGACTAGCTGGCGGAGCGGACTTGATTCGAACTCGTGGTTCGGTCGTCGAAAACTTGCCTTTGAAATCTCGGCACAATTTCCCTATTTCCCCGCCGAACTCGGCTTCAGAGAAAATTTCGCGCCTTAGGTGCTGAGTGCCCGTCTGCGACTTGGTCTCCGTGGTCCGCCTCAGGCTGCTTGCCCCTCTCGGCAACAGAGCACTGAATTGAAGCGAAAAATGGCATTGGCCTGCGTTGCTATGCAGGGTTGAGAGGCGATAAGCTTCGCGAGGGGCGGTTCCACACGTGAAATAGCGGTCACGATTTGCCGAGCCTACGCCGCCGTATCCTCCTGGAGGTCGAGGCATGAGCGCAGCAATGTCGATCTCGGAGCAGCTCCGACCTCTGGCTGACCGCATGCGGCGCTTGGCGCCCCACACGCACCAAGTTGTCAAAGTCACGGCTGAACTTGCGGGCGAGGACAAAGCCAATTCGTTCGCACTTGCCCGCGAGGAAGTTCTCAAGTGGCTCCGAGCACGTGTTGGCAATCTACCTGGCGAAGCCTGGGCGGGCGAGACATTCGAACATATGACGCCGGGTCGCTTTGCTGCCGGTGTCCGCATCGACTTGGACGATGGGGAGTACTGGTGCACTCGGTGTGATGACCCCGACAAGGACATTCCGGCGCGGACATGGACCACTGAGATGTCATTGGGCAGGCGGGGCAATCGGGCGATCTTCGGCCTAAGACTCGTTATGGCAACAACCGAAGCAGAACCGGCTTACACACCATCGGTCCCGGGTGTTATCCGCCAGCTTTCAGAAACCCCAGGTCTTTTGCAGCATGACAGGCAAGTGTCTGCAGAGCCTATGGTTGTCGATGATGACGAAAAACTCAGAGGTCTTGTGCGTTTGCTGCTGGATCCGCGCCGAACGAGGCCCGCCTATGTGGTTTCGTTGGACGAGGGCATCACGGATCTCAGCACGGCGGCAATCGATTGTAGGAACCTTGCAAGGCGTTGTATTGGGATTGCCCATGTCAGCGTGATCACGGGCCCGATGACCTATGGGTTGTCGGATTACCTGGGCAAGGACCTATCCACGTTCCGCGGTGCTGTCCGTACATATCGTCCAGGAATGACAGGGGGGGACGACCCATACCGGCATCCGTTGGCCTTTCGACCACGGATCGCTCAATGGCAAGAGGTCGGTCCAGAAGCATTTGTCGATCTACTTGTATCTAATGCAGCCGCCGCTTCCATCGTTGCTATTAGCGATGAAGGCGAACTGCCGCCCTTCACGCGTGCGCGCCAGATTGGTCTGCAGAAAACCCGACAGCACCGACAGGAGGAAGGTGCCGACACTGATTCCCTATTAGAACTGGCTCAGGAAGAAATCGACGAAAAACAAGCCGAAATCGACGAGCTTCAATCGCTTGCAGTCGACGAAGAAAAAAAGTGCATCTCTGCCGAGCAACAACTGACATTTGTTGAAGGCAAGAACGAGTGGCTTCAACGGCGTGTGATGGATCTAGAGGGGGCTCTGGAATCTGCAGGCAGACCGGTTTCAGAGGAAGCTCTTCCTCACACTTATGACGAATTAAAGAACTGGGCAGACCGCACGCTAACGGGTCGTGTCCATCTTACCCCCCGCGCCCAGCGCGAGGCGAAGGATGCAAGCTTCAATGATCCCGAGCTTGTCCATCGCTGTTTGCGGGTTTTGGGTAACGAGTACTGGCAAATGCGGACTCAAGGAGGAAACGAAGCCCAATCCAGATGCGACGAGGCGTTCAGCAATCTCGGAGTGAGAAATGAACGAACTGGCCAGGAGCATCTTTTACGGGAACAGGGCGACACGTTCGTGATTCCCTGGGGCCCGAGAAAAGAGAAGCGCGAGTTAGCATGGCACCTAAAGAATGGTGGCAATACGCGCGACCCCGAGCGCTGTTTGCGTATCTACTATTTCTGGGACGATGAGACTGAGCAGGTTGTCGTCGGGAGTCTCCCTGGGCATCTCAAGACGCGGGCCAGCTAGAAGAACGGCGCCGATGTCTGCCCGAGCACGCGTAACCGGACCGCCAAATTGCCAAACGGAGAATTTGCGGCCCACAAGGTAGCACCGTTCTCCAGCCCGAGCGCCCTCGACGTTGCCCGGTTCGACCCGGGAGCCGCCCCTGGCGACTATAGGCACGACCTGGCAGATTTTTACCGGACAGTCCCCTAGCAAAGCGTCGAGATGATTGCGCAAGGAGAGCGGTTGATGATCACGCTTTATGCCTTCGGGAAGGCTTTCGGGCTTCCCGACGTGAGCCCCTTCGTCACCAAGGTGGAAACGCTGCTGAAGATGGCAGGCCTAGAGTACGTTATCGACACAAGGGGCTTCAACAAAGCCCCGAAAGGCAAGCTCCCCTACATTGTTGACGACGGCGAGACGATCGCGGACTCGACCTTCATTCGTTGGCACCTGGAGGAGAAATACGGGATCGACTTCGACAAGGGGCTCGATGACGAGCAGCGGGCCATCGCCTGGGCCTTCGAGAAGATGCTCGAAGATCACGCCTATTGGACGGTCCTGCACGCGCGCTGGGTCGACGACGAAAACTTCGATGCGGGGATGAGACAATTCTTCAAGCGTATTCCCCTCCCGATGCGGCTCATTATTCCACGTGTGGCGCGCAGGCAAATCAGAACCGAGCTCTACGGCCACGGCATGGGGCGTCACTCGAAAAAAGAGATTGTCACGCTAGGCGAAAGGTCACTCGATGCGGCGGCCGCTTTTATTGCCGGCAAGCCGTTCATGATGGGAGACGCGCCGACCGGGCTTGACGCCACGGGGTTCGCGTTTCTCGCAGCCTCGCTTTGCCCGATCTTTGAGACGCCGCTCCGAGATGCCGTCGAGCGCCACGACAACCTCAAGGCCTATGTTCGACGAATGGCTGAGCGGTACTATCCCGAGAACACCGAGATCATCCGCTGGGCAACATGACGCGCAAAGCGCCGCAGATAAATTCGAACGGCATTCCATCCCGCTCATCGAAAAGCCTAGGCCGCTGATGGCGACCTGCTAGGGATCTGAAGCATGCTACCAGGGATATTCGTGGCCGGTGTGATTGAAGAACTTGCCGGACTGCTCAGGCCCAAGGGTCGCGATAAGACGCCTC
>DATLAJ010000099.1 GCA_035527515.1 bacterium | reverse complement strand
CTTGCCGAACATCTCACCAATCAAGTGCCGAACACTCGAAAGCGCCGAGCTGGCAACCCTGGTCGAATCGGTCCTCATGTACGTGATCAAGCCCACCAACCCCACATCCTCCAGGTCCACACCCTCATAAAGACTCTGGGCAAGGCTCATCGTCAGCCTCGCTGAGAGCCGCAGGTCAGACGATGCGGATTGCTGCAACGTGCTAGTGATAAGCGGCGGGGGTGGCGTCTGTTTTTTCTCCGTTTTCTTAAGCCCGGATACAATAGCCATCCCGCTCTTCATGATCTTGTTGTAGATTTCCAGCGCCAAATGGGCGTCTGGGATTTTGGCGACCTTGTTTCCGATCTTGACCAGTTCGGCCTTGAGCTCCCGTCCACTCTTGGTCCGGAAAACAGCCTGTATGATCCAGTATTCCTCCGGAGTGAAGTCCGTGATAGCCTTTTCCCTCTCGCAGATCATCCTCAATGCCACCGACTGCACTCTGCCCGCCGAAAGACCCTGACGAACTTTCTGGCTCAAAAGTGGGCTGATCTGGTAGCCAACAAGCCTATCGAGCACCCGACGCGCCTGCTGAGCATTCACTTTGTTGATGTCGATCGATCTGGGCTCGGACATCCCCCGCTCGATCCCGCTCTTTGTGATCTCCGTGAACAGCACACGGAACACTCGCTCATCCTCGCACTCAAGCTCCTGATATAAGTGCCAACAGATCGCCTCGCCCTCCCGGTCCGGGTCAGCCGCAAGATAGACCTTGTCCGCTTTCTTGGACAACGACCGAAGGTCCCTGATTATCGGGACCTTGTCCTTCACTACTTCATACTCGGGAGTGAAACCGTTGTTGACGTCAACGCCCAGCCGCCTCCGAGGCAGGTCCTTAACGTGTCCTGCGGACGACTTGACGATGAACCCCTCGCCCAAATAGCGGTTTATGGTTTTGGCCTTTGCTGGTGACTCGACGATTACAAGCGACTTGCTAGACATACTGCCCCACTTCAAAAACTCTAGCGCTCAGAATATACATACTGACTAAGTTCCCATCTCCCACGCTGCAAGATAGGCCTGCTGCTCTTCAGTAAGAGTATCTATTGAGATTCCCATTGTGGCAAGCTTTGTTGATGCAACCATCTCATCGATCTCTTTGGGAACCTCATGAACCTCGATCGACATGTTGCCCTTGTTTTTCACCAGATATTCCGCACAAAGCGCCTGGTCGGCAAAGCTCATGTCCATGACAGAAGAGGGGTGCCCCTCGGCAGCAGAGAGGTTCACAAGCCTACCATCAGCGAGAAGATATATCCGCCGCCCATCCTCCAACTTGAACTCCTCAACCGATCGCCGAATGCATCTCCTCTCAGTCGCCATCTCGGCGAGAGCCTCGAGGTCGATCTCGACATTGAAATGGCCTGTGTTGCAGACAATCGCTCCATCCTTCATGGTCTCGAAATGCTCGCCTCGTATGACCTTGATGTCGCCAGTCGCGGTCAAAAAGAAGTCCCCAAACTTCGCTGCCTCGGCCATCGGCATAACCCTGAAACCGTCCATCGCAGCCTCAAGAGCCTTGACCGGGTCCACCTCGGTAACGATCACCCGGGCGCCCAGGCCCTTTGCACGCATCGCCGCACCTCGTCCGCACCAACCATAACCACATATCACGAAATCGGTTCCCGCAAACAGGCGATTGGTTGCTCTCATTATGCCGTCCATTGTGCTCTGGCCGGTGCCATACCTGTTGTCAAACAGATGCTTCGTGTCCGCGTCGTTGACCGCGATCATGGGGACCTTCAGCGCACCATTCTTGGCCAAGCTTCTGAGCCGGATGACCCCCGTCGTGGTCTCCTCCATCCCGCCAATGATGTTCGGAAGAAGCTCCTGACGATCCTTGTGAAGTATGGAAACAAGGTCCGCGCCGTCGTCGATCGTTATGACCGGCCTCATATCGAGAACGCTGTGGATGTGCTTGTAGTAGGTTTGCTTGTCCTCACCGTGAAGAGCAAACACTGACATCCCAAGGTGCTTAACGATCGACGCAGTAACGTCGTCCTGCGTGCTCAGTGGGTTCGAGGCGCAAAGCCCAACCGTCGCGCCGCCCGCCTTCAGAACCTGCATCAGGTTCGCGGTCTCGGTCGTTACGTGCAGGCAGGCGCCGATCGTGACCCCCTCCAAAGGCCTCTCCTTCTCGAAGCGAGCCATGATCACATCCAGCACCGGCATCTTCATCCGCGCCCAATCGATGCGAAGCTTACCCGCCTCGGCCAGCGCAATGTCCTTTATGTCATAGTTCATCAAGTAATCCTCCAAAATGCGTTCAGTTGTGGTGCTATTTTACCTTGCAAGCGGTGAGAAGATCGTCAACTTTATCAGTTTTCTCCCACGTGAAGTCCGGATCACTACGGCCAAAATGTCCGTATGCGGCTGTTTTCGTGTATATGGGCCTTCGCAAATCGAGCATCTCGATCATCCCATTCGGAGTGAGATCGAAAACCTCCCGAACAGCCTTCTTGAGCGTTGCATACGAGACCTTGCCCGTCTGAAACACATCGACCATGATGGACACCGGCTCGGCAACGCCTATCGCATAAGCTATCTGAACCTCGCACTTCTTCGCCAACCCAGCCGCCACGATGTTCTTCGCAATGTATCTCGCCATATATGACCCCGACCGGTCGACCTTCGACGGGTCCTTCCCTGAGAACGCCCCGCCTCCGTGGCTGCCAACGCCGCCATACGTGTCAACAATGATCTTCCTTCCCGTAAGACCCGTGTCTGCCGACGGCCCCCCCATGACGAACCTCCCCGTCGGATTGACATAGTACTTAGTGTTCTTCCTCAACTCGGGAGCAATAACAGGCTCAATAACCTGCTCAACCACGTCCTCCGTAACGTCCTTGATGTTCACCTCAGGACCGTGCTGCGTTGATATCACGACAGTATGAACCTCGACAGGCGTGTTGTTCTTATACCTTACGGTTACCTGGCTTTTGCCATCTGGCCGCAGGTAATCGATTATGCGCTTCTTGCGAGCCTCCGCCAGCCTCATCGCCAGCTTGTGCGCCAGCATGATCGGCATCGGCATCAGCTCCTCGGTCTCGTTCGTCGCATACCCAAACATCAGCCCCTGGTCTCCAGCGCCGCCAGGGTTGACGCCCAACGCGATATCCGGCGATTGGGGGTGTATCGAAGTCAAAACTGCGCACGTCTGATAGTCGAAACCATACTTCGCATGTGTGTATCCGATGTCCTTGATCGTATCACGAACGATCAACGGAATATCAGCGTAGCAGTCCGTCGTGATCTCGCCCGCGACCAACGCGAGCCCTGTCGTCAAAAACGTCTCACACGCAACTCGCCCCATCGGATCACACGCGAAGACCGCATCCAGAATCGCGTCAGATATCTGGTCCGCCATCTTATCCGGATGGCCCTCCGTAACCGATTCTGAAGTAAACAAAAAGTCTGTTCTCGGCATTTTAACCTCCAGTCAGAAGCCGTTATCAACGCCACCGCAGACAAACTTCCGCGATGGCTTGCACTCCATCGAGGGACCCGTCCGCCTCTCTTTGTCGCTACAAGTCATGGGAAAATACCACCTCATTCGGTTATGTCCAGCCGCAAAATCAGTGAACCGTCCCGAGGTAAGTTCCCTCCGAGAACGCTGTTGCAATCCACTTGACGAATGTGTTATACTCAAATCTGCTAATAATAGTGCTTCATTCAAAGGAGGGTATTATGCGTCTGAAACGGCCTTTATAGCGGCGGGTCCGGCGCCAAACCCCCGAATCCGCCCCGCCTCTTTATGGGTGTTTTGAACTGCAACGGCAAGAACTGGGATTGGGACGATGAGAATAGCAGCTATTACATCGGCATAGCTGATGAGAATCGAGCTTTCAGAGCGGGAATGGCCGAATCCCTTTCGCCTTTTCCCCTTTTGACCCGATTAACCAGTCGGGAGACTCCTCCGAAGATTTGCGTTGACACAAGGTGTAACCTCCGGCATATTATTGTCTCTATTTTCATTTAAGTAAGCGCTAATCTGACTGCCTTCATTCTGCGCGTTAAGGTATTGTGCTATGAGGCCAAGGCTGGTCGTTTGGGGATTGTTTCTACTTCTTATAGCATCTCCACTAAATGCCAGGACAATAAAGCAAGAGGAGACAAAGTTCGGCCGCTATGTCGATAAGCAGGTGATTGCTGTCGAGACAATCTTGTTCGATGAAGCGTTGCAGAAGCGGATCAATGAGATAGGAGACAGAATCGTCCGAGCCGCCGGCGGACCGGAGATTGCCTACACTTTCCGTATCGTCAATTCGCCACTAATTGGCGCCAACTCGGCGGCTGGTGGGTTCGTTTACGTGAACACCGGGCTGCTGGATTTCGCCAGGACGGAAGATGAGCTCGCAGCCGTGGTGGCCCACGAAGTGCACCATATCATAGCTGGTCACCAGATTGAGCTTGCGCGCACACCAGAGCGGAAAAAAAACAAATGCGGGAAGGAGCAAGAACTGGCGGCGGATGCTTTTGCGCTGGAATACATGATGAAAGCCGGGTATGCTCCTCCGGCAATGCTCAGCCTTCTAAAGCGATTGCTTGTTACGAAGAGAAGGCTCGGGATAGACTCCTCCGGTTCTACCTCGAGTTTCTTGAACGCGGAACCGGGGCTCGATGCGAGAATCGAGCGAATCGAGGAATTGCTTTCAGAACCCAAATGGAAAAGAAGAACGGGAGGCCAACCATGAACGACTCGATGGGGGCACGAATCTGCCTATTGAGTATCTCTCTTATCTTTGTCGCCTCGCTCGCTGGCGGTGTGGGCTTCGACCGTGAAGCCGTCTCACAAACGAGTAAGGGGATCGCCGAGTGGAGGCTCATGAATGAAGAGGACGCAGAGCAACCGCCGGTGTTCGTGTCGTCGTCCCTAGCGTCGAGGGTCAAGCCAGGCTCCAGAAGCGTCGTGGTGAGCGGTTTATCAGGATTCATTGATCCCCCCTACTACAGGTGGGAAGACTACAAGTGGCAAAAATGGGGGAAGGACCGGACGGTCGATATGGGAGACTCTCTGCGTCGGCAGCGTTTATTCACGAGTCGATTCCAGCTTCAGCAGCTTGAATACCGGAGCCCAACGAGGGACCTGGCCATATTCCAGGGCCAGAACCGTTATTATCGCCGGCGCACGACGTTTGAGAATAGGCCGTCCCTCGCTCAAACTAGCCAGCCCCGCGCATTTGTTCAGTTTCGTCATGACACCACATTGATCGATCAAGTTCGCCTTATGCGGTTGGGTGATCCTGGGGCGAACCGGAATTGGAGCAAATGGGTGTCACAGACTTACATGCCGGTGCAGCTGATGAAATTGCCTCCACGGATAGAGATACCCCAACAGATCAACATACCACAGACATACTACATACACCCCCTGCGTGTGAACTATCCGACCTTCCGGTACTATATGCCGCGGACATACTACACCCCGCCTCCACGGATATACATCCCACCACCCCCGCGCATCCGGACCCGATACTAATGAGCGTCTGCCCAGACAATTGCGGGAGAAGCTGAGTTGCTCGATTTCCAGTGAAAGCCAACTAAGGGGGAATGATAGCTATGAGAAGGATTGGTGTGGTTCTGCTGGTGTTGGCTTGCACCGGCCTATGGTGCGCACGTGCGGTTGGCCAAGAGAGTGGTCGCGAATCGACCATTGTTGCGGCGTCTAACGATGCTGGTGAGAAGCTCAGAATGCTGCGGACGTTCGCCCTCTTCGTAAACGGTGCCGACCGATTGCTGCCAATGGCGATGGAGGACGCGATTGCCATCCATTTGGCGAATATGGGGAAATCCGTTGTAAGTCGCGAGAAAGTCGAAAGCGCCGTAGGCGATTACTTACAGCAAAAAGAGAAGGAGAAGTCCACACAGACGGTAAACGCCATACAGATCGGCAAAGCGGTGGGTGCCGATTCGATAATCATAGGGACTATGGTCGTGACCACACTGGACGACAATAAGCCTTTCGTGATGATCGCCTCATTTCAGTTCGTGGAGGTCGCAAGCCAGCGCACCTTGCTGCGAGTTCTGTTCGAGTTTGGGGAGAGCAAGTCCCTCTCTGCGATTGCTGAGCGCCTTACGGGCATTCTGAAGCAGAATATGAGATAGGGATGGCGCGCCTCGGCTGGGTTGCCCTGATTGGCATGGCAAGTGCGTTGGCGCTGGCGTGCTCTCACACCAAAACTGAAGCGCGTCCTCCGACGCTTCTCACGGACCACGGGGCCGAAGAGAGAACCACAGAGTTGAGGAAGCGCCTTGAGATTGCCTCTAATGACGTGGACGCCCGGATGGAATTGGGCAGAATCTACCTCTCCGAAGACGATGTGGAATCGGCAGTCGGTGAGTTCAGGAAGGTGTTGGCCATCGACTCCAAACACATTAGGGCTCGCCTCCTATTGTCTCTGGCGTATCAGAGGCGCTCAGCACCTGACTTGAGGTCGGCTTCTCTGATACTGTGGGAAGCCTCCCAGATTGAGCCCGACAACGCCGCCGTGCATCTGAGCCTTGGGCAGATCTACAGGCAGCACTACAAGGACACAGCCATCCGTGAATTCAGCAAAGCAATTGAGCTGAGTAAGGACCCCGCGATCCTCGTGTCCGCTCATCTTGGACTCATGGGCATTTACCAATATCGAGGCGAATCGGAGAAAGCCAAGACGGAATACGAGGCGGCTTACAGCATATATCCTGGCGTGGAAGAGATGATCATGAAGGCTGAAATAGAAAGTACAACGCCGGCGCCTCAATATGTGGTGGAAGGCGAATCGCGCCCTTCTGTTGAGGAGAGGATCGAGAGACTGCAGAAGAGACTGAAGGAAATGGCGCAAGAAGGAGATAGCAGGAACGATGGCGAGAGTAGTAGAACTAAGAAGGAGCGATGAGCAAGGAACGGCGAACAGCCTGCTTCATACTCTTGGCGTTTCTGCTTGGTTTAGGCTGCGCTCACATTCCCAAGTCAGATAACCCCGCTCAGATAGAGCGGACAATCTCGACGTCCTTCGAGAGAACCTGGCACGCTGTGACGGAAGTCGTAACCGTATTCAAGGGCGCCTACGTCACAATGAACCATGATTCTGGCCTGATTGTGTTCAGTCTTACGCCTGACAGAATAAAGAAACTCACGGCACATAAGACGGAAGAAAAAGTATTCGTACAGGTGCACATTGTCCTGCCGGCCGAACACAGCCAGGGTAGGACGTTCGTTTACGTGTTCGCCAGGACCAGAAGTGGTTACTACGCGGGGGCAATCGACAGCGTGTTTTTCGATGAATTGGACCGACGTCTCTCCGGGAAATAGAGCTTGCCTCAACGAATCTCCATTCTGATCCTGCCCTACCTCCTTCTCTGTGTGCTGTCGAGTTGCGGCCCCCCCAAGGTCAACGCACCGTTAGATCAGCTGCTCTTTGCCCCCGAGTATTCTCGCTTTGCCCCTGAATACTATCGTCGCCATTGGGAGGTCCGGATGCGATTGGACAATCTATATGAATGTGATTTCCGCGACCTTGTGGTTCCCCAATCCCGGCAAATAAGGCAGGGACAAGTGAGGAGTTACCCCTACGTCAAGTTTGATGACGTCTGGAGCTCTTGTATTCTCGTGCTGATGCAGCAAGGGATCATCGTCAGAGCATTCAAGGACGTTGGGATCATCGTCGTGATCTCTGCTCAGCCAGCATGCGTTCTCGTGCAATCTAGTGAGGGTGGGAAGGTGGCTGTTCACGTCAAGATGATAGAAGAGCTGGTCGCAATCCGCGATGAATACGGCATGCACGTAACCGATCCCACCGGGTTGGCGGGTTTTACAGACGCACCGTCCGCGACTCGTAGCGGTTTTCGGAATGACAACAGGCTGGTGAGCCTGCTCAGCGCCAGGGAGCGGGCAAAGATGCTAGAGGAACAGAGAATGATGCAGGAAATGATGCTAGAGGAGCGGAGAATGGCGAATCACTTCTTTGATAGGCTATCAGTGCAGCTTTACGCCGGGCGGAAATGGGACTACTTGCAGTAGTGGCGGAGCCACGACGCTCTCCCTCACCGGCCAGTTCCGCCCCTTCCGTCCCATCGGCCCCATCTCCTTTGATCAGTTCACGGTGGCGGGCGCCAAGGACGGAGGAGCTGGCACTCCCCCGAAGAAGAAGGCCGAAAAGACCAACGAGGAGGTGTGATGATGAGAAAAGAAACCTTTCTGCTTTTATTGGCGATTTGTGTTCTGGTCGTCTGTAGCGCGACTTGGGTCTTAGCGGTTGACTACTACGTCGATCCGGTGGCTGGCAGCGACTGCAACTCCGGGCTAACGCCGGACGAGGCGTTTAGGACGATTACATACACGCTGGAAGTTATCAGGGCAGAGAATGCTACCCCGGCGACTCATATTCCGATCGCTAAAACCGTTTTCTATGAGGATAACAGGCAATAGCACTCAGGATCAAGGTATGGTGCGCGCTGATGGGCTAAGTGCTTCTTGCGGAGGGTGACGAGGACGTTTTCGCTGAGCTTTCGTTCATCATGTATCGGATAGTGGGCGGCGACTTGTGCTTGACGAAGAATCGGCTTGCGTGCTATCTTGGGCATCTTAATTTTTGTTGATGCGACGCGCATAAACTAGGAGGGAACATGGCTGAGAAGCTTGCGAACCCAGCACCATTGGGATTGATGGGATTTGGGATGACGACGGTTCTCTTGAACATCCACAACGCGGGGTTCTATCCGATGGACACGATGATCCTCGCGATGGGGATTTTCTACGGGGGGCTTGCGCAGATATTTGCTGGCCTTCTGGAGTTCAAGAAGGGCAACACGTTTGGCTTGACTGCATTCTGCTCATACGGCCTTTTCTGGATGAGCCTGGTGTTTCTGCTTGTTGCGCCCAATATGGGCATCTGGAAGGCTGGCCCGACGGACGGCGCGATGGTGGCTTATCTCTTCATGTGGGGTCTGTTCACCTTCTGCATGTTTATAGCGACCAAGAAGGCGCCGTTTGCGCTGAGGTTCGTGTTCTGTTCGCTGTTCATTCTGTTCTGGCTTCTGGCTGCTGGTGATGCGATGGGGGCTGCTTGGTTGAAGAAGCTCGCGGGCTGGGAGGGGATAATCTGCGGCGGCTCCGCTGTTTATCTGGCGATGGCGCAAGTCATCAACGAACACTATGGCAAGACGGTTATCCCGATAGGCTGAGCTCGGCACAGCTTGCCTAGCTCATCTTGCGGGGGAAAGTTGTTTTTCAAATCAGTTGATTTCGGAACGCACTAGGACGAGGTTGTAGCGATGTCAGATTCGGAGGTTGACTTTAGCACACGGTTGGTTAGACCCAATATACTGACTGTCCGTCCATATAAGCCCGGCAAGCCGATCGAGGAGGTTCAGCGCGAACTCGGCCTCACTGACGTGGTGAAGCTCGCGTCAAATGAAAACCCTCTCGGCGCCTCGAAGAAAGCGGTCGAGGCCATACGGCAAGCCGCAGATAGCGTTTACCTCTACCCCGACGGAGGCAGCTTTCGCCTAAAAGAATCGCTTGCAGAACGTTTTGGCGTCCCGATGGGAAACGTTCTGACTGGGAGCGGTTCGACCGAGCTGATCGAGCTTATCGGCACTGTGCTTCTTGCCGAGGGGGATGAGGTCATCTTTGCGGAGCCTTCGTTCATCATGTATCGGATCGTGGCGGCGGCGTGCAGCGCGAAGATTGTTGCGGTTCCGCTGAAGGACTACGCGGTGGACCTCGATGCGATGGCGGACGCGATCACCGACAGGACCAAGGTGGTCTATATCGCTAATCCCAACAACCCGACGGGCGTGCTCGTTGGACAGACCGAGATCGACAGGTTCATGAGCCGCGTTACAGACAACACGGTTGTGGTCATGGACGAGGCCTACTTCGAGTACAACGTTGATGGGACGTTTCCGGACACGATGAAGTTCATGCGGGCTGGGCGCAATATCGCCATTCTGAGAACGTGCAGCAAGATATACGGCCTGGCAGGACTGCGCATAGGCTACGGCGCTGCGCCTTCCTGGCTCGTCGATGCCATCGATCGCATAAGGCGGCCGTTTCATGTCAATCGGCTTGCGCAGGTTGCGGCTCTTGCGGCATTCTCAGACGAGGAACACGTTAGGATGAGCCGGGAGACGAATGAGGTGGGGAAGAAATACCTCTACAGCGCGTTTGCCGAGATGGGCCTCGAGTACGTCCCAACGAGCGCAAACTTCATCCTCGTCGATGTCGGGCAGGACTGTGTCAGGCTCTACGATGAGCTGTTGAGGCGGGGTGTGATTGTCCGCCCGATGGCTGCCTGGGGCTACACGACCAAGTTCAGGGTTACGATAGGGACTCAGGAGCAGAACGAGAGGTTCATCGCAGCGCTGAAACAGCTGCTGAAATAGTGCTGCGACCGGGAGCGAGAGGGAGCGAGTAGGAAAGGCACGGAGGCCGCAAGCCTCATTATCGCCAGTCTATGCTCTCCCGGCAATGCGGTCTCCGCCTCGTTCCAGCTTTGGATCGCAGAGCATATATGAGGCGGGCAGGAGCGATTCGGCGGTTGTTCGACCCCTTCAGGGCCGAGGACTTGTGAGGGCTGCCGGTCACCCCGCGTTTCACACGGGGCTACCCATATTATCCCCTTTCAGGGGATTGGGCGGACCTATACATCAGTCCTTACATTGGTGATCCCCAGGCTCGTCATATAATATACTTTGCCAATCCGGCAACCGAGCGGGCTTGCGGTCCATGATCCCGAAGTGCCAGCTCAACCGTCTGGGAACCCCCATACACTCCTTGAGCCAGCCCATAAGACCCCCGTTTACATCAGCATTCCTTACCCGCTCCTTTGTTGATATCTCGATCAAGCGCCTTACGTTGCGTATGCTGATTGTGAAATTCTCTTTCCTGTTGTCGTCGTCAGCATATCCTTTGTGGGCATTATAGACTTCCTCGTCTATGGGGCCCAGTAGACGATTCTCATCAGCAAGAGAATAATCTGGTTCATGTCGCCACTCCAAACGATTGGCCGCAAGGGCAAGTATTGGAGGTAGTTCATCCAGGCCCGTGATTCCTAAGAGTATCCTCCGTCCTTTAGAAAGCAGTTCAGGAGACAGATCGCGCTGAGCATAATACTGGACTGCCATTCTGATAACGAAAAACGTATCAACTATCTCATTTGAGAAGTCCCAGGTATCCTTCATTTCCCTAAGCCGGCCGGATGCCCTCTGAAGCAAATCAGTCTCGTCCTTGAAGTATTGACACCATTTGCCGTCTTCATAGCCGCCAACTTCGTCAATGATGCGCTGCATCCCCGGCTGCCGCTGAGCAGATGTATCCTTGACGCAGTATATGTTTCTCTTCTTTGCTTCAAAGGCAGTTCGGAACTCCTCCTCTGTTGGTGAAAGGCCCGATTTGGTGCCCAGAAATCCGTCGCTGATGCCAAACAAGAATAGACAGATGTCAGCCTCGTCAACCCCTCTCAAACATGCGTGCTGAGGCTTTTCGTCCTCCTCTGCGAAGGCTGGGTCTTCGCAGTGCAGCGGTGCCATCTTTAAGTTGCAGCGAATTAGATCAGCAAGAGCGATGCGCTCTGACCTAAACTCACCGACAACTCCAGAAATGAATACCTTCAGTTGGCGCTTACCAAACTGAGGCAATGGATGAGTTTCTTCAGACATTGATCTTGATGCATTTCATGCCTAATGAGCTGACTGTCAAATGCGCAGGTAATCACACATGCTCGATGTCGGTGTGGTTTGATATCTCTGAATTCGTCGTGCAGATGTCGAGCATCGAGAGCTTATGTACGTCGTCGTTGCCGGTGAGCCTGGCGAAAGTCTTTAGCTCGTCAGTTGACACCCTGAGGAAGTTTGAGAGGCGCCTGGCGGATTCGTCGATGTCGAGGCGCTGCGTTAAGTTTGGGTCGTGGGTCGTTATGCCAACGGGACACTTGCCCGTCCCGCAGATTCTGTGCTGCTGACATCCGCACGCCATCAGCGCGGCCGTTCCGATAGCTACGGCGTCAGCGCCTAAGGCAATGGCCTTAGCGAAGTCCGACGAGATACGCAGGCCGCCCGTTATCAGAAGCGAGACGTCCCTCGCGCCTTTCTCATTCAGGAATTTTCTCGCGCGGAACAGCGCGAATATACAGGGGATCGACGTCGAATCCTTCACGAACTTCGGGGCAGAACCCGTCGCGCCTGCCCGACCATCGAGCGTGATGAAGTCCGGCTCCGCGTAGAGCGCAACGTCGAGGTCCGCCTCGATATTTCCGGCGGCGAGCTTGATGCCGATCGGTTTTCCGCCCGATTTGTCTCTCAGCGTGTTGACCTTCTTCCTGAGGTCATCCCTGTTCCTTATGTCATGGAACCGCGAGGGGCTGAGGATATCCGCGCCTCGCGGACGGCTCCTTAGCGCTGCGATTTCATCAGTAACCTTCGCGGCCGGCAGATGGCCACCCATGCCGGGCTTGGCGGATTGGCCTATCTTGATCTCGATGGCGTCCACCCTTCTCAGGTTCTCTTCCGTGAAGCTGTACTCATTTGGCACGTATTCGAAGATGAACTTGTGGGCGTTTTCTATCGACTCAGGCAAGATGCCGCCCTCGCCAGAACACATCGCCGTCTTGACCGAGGCGCTCCCCTTGGCTAGCGCGGTTATGACCCGCTTGGACAGCGCGCCAAAGGACATGTGGGTGACGTAGATCGGCGTCTCGATTACGAGTGGTTTCTTCGCCCTGGGGCCGATTATCGTCTTGGCGTTGACGAGGTCATCATCGTTCAGAGGTATCCTTGCGAGCTGGGCGCCCTTTATGAGGATGTCGTCCCACGACACAACCGGCTTCCTGGACCTCATCGGCTCGTGTATGGACTCGCCGCTCCTCGCGATCTCGTGGATATCCGACATGTGGCTCTCCAGCTGATCGGAGTGCCTGCGCCACTCAGAGAGGTAGTCATCAGGACTCACGCTAGACCGTTGCGGCTCGTCCGACGCCGCAGGCTCTTCCTGCGGAGACCCTTGCCCCTGTAGCCTGAAATACGGCCTGGGGGATTCGCAGATCGGGCAAGACCAATCGTCTGGCAGATCACCCCACTTCTTACCTTCCTTCTCCTCGTCGAAGATGTGTCCGCAGACGCTGCATTCATATATCGCCATCTCGCAATGCCCTCACATGGATTCTCTAAAAGAACGAAACGTCCTCAGGCTCGTAATACTCCTTCGAATGCTTGCAGCAGGGGCACTTCGGCGGAGGCTCTGTGCCGTTATATACGAAGCCGCAGACGCTGCACTTCCAGTTGACCGGCTCATCCCGCTTGTAGAGTGTCCCGCTCTCGAGCATAGCAAGGAGCGCTTTGTATCTATCCCGGTGGTGCTTCTCGATCTTCGCTATCTGCCGGAAGAGATTGGCCGCCGCCATGTCACCCTCTTCCTCCGCCTCTTTTGCGAAGGTTGGATACATGTCAGTCGTCTCGTAATGCTCGCCATCAATCGCCTCGTTCAGATTCGCCACCGTGTCACCGATGCCATTCAGAAGTTTGAACTCGTCTTTGGCGTGCTGCTTCTCATTCTCGGCTGATTCCTCAAAGGCCTTGGCGACGTAATGTAGCCCCGCCTTTCTCGCAACACTCGCGAAGTAGGTGTACTTATTCCGCGCCTGCGACTCGCCGGCAAATGCGGCCTTTAGGTTCTCTTCTGTCTTTCCCATCTGGTTCTCCTCGTTATGGTTGATTTCAAATTCTGGCTTAAGGGTATCTGACTTCTACATAAGAACAGTTATCATATTAGGAATGGTTCCTATCTCTTCACGTGAATGCGAGAACCATCAGGCGCCGATCTTCTTCAGCAGCCAGGCCATGTTCTGACCGAGCGTCCTCATCGTCTTCACGCCCTCCTCGTCTTGATGAACGTCACCAATGTTGCGGCCAACGCCGAAGTTCCAGTAGATCGAACCCGGCACGATCATCTGACTAATCAAGAAAAAGTGGTTAAGCGTATCGAACGTGTGCAACTGTCCGCCTCTTCGGACCGCCACGACCGCAGCGCCAACTTTGCGCTTGAGTAAGCTGCCATTCCCCCTTGTGACGAATCCGACTCGGTCGATGAGCGCCTTCATCTCCGCCGTAACGTCTGTGAAATAGACCGGCGAGGCGAGAATGATCCCGTCTGCCTCCATCATCATCTCGATGTATTGATTGACCTCATCCCCCTCGATAACGCAGCGATTGTCCTTGTTCGTATAGCACTGATAGCAAGCCGTGCAGCCTCGCAGCATCTTGCCCCCGACCTGCACCGTCTCAGTTTCGATGCCCTCTTTTTTCAGCTCCTCAAACACGTAGTTGACGAGAAGAGATGTGTTCCCATTCTTTCTCGGACTTCCGTTGAATGCCACAACCTTCATGCTATTCCTCCCTGTTGAGTTCAATTGCAGAAAGAGCATCAACTCCGATGTAATACTAGCCGCCAATCTCGATCAAAGCAACCCTGTCCAGGCAACAAACAATCGGCGGGTCGCCACGTATTCTATGAGCCCTACGTGATGAGCAGCAGGCTGCTGAGCGGCAGGGCCACGATGCGGGGATCGGGGATTTCGACGCCGTCCAGCATGGTAACGAGTATGCCGAATGGGGCGTTATAGACCGTTTTCTCTAAGAAGGCTCTCAGCCCGAGCGTGTCGCGGTGGGGGTCAATTCTTCTTTGATATTTGACCTCAATCGGGATTCGGCGCGTGTTCGACCCTTCAGGGAATTGACTTGCACGCCAACCAGGGGCAGTATTTTATCGGAACTAGCGCGATTGTGAAGAGTGCCATAAGGCATAACAAGGACGTAAGACAACGATGAGAGGTGACCCGTGCGTAGGCAATTAACCGCAATAGGCCGACGGACACGCGGCTCTCGCGTTCATTCGGTTGAGATGCCAACCTGTTTTTCGAGAACCTGGAACAGCTGCTCACAGTGAGGCGCCGCGTCGCGCACTTCGGCCGCATCAAGCAGTTCGAGTATCTTGGGCCCGTGACGTGTCTTGTGATATTCCCCTGCCTTCGTGTTCTTTGTTGCCTTACTCAAAGAGCTGTTGAGCTCATCCTTGTTGATTTCCTCTACTTTGGGATTTCTGGGAAGCGCTGTTTTGCGAAAGCCTTGCCCGTAGAAACGGCTTAGGGCGTCCTTGTCCGCGACGAACCAGGCCTCCATCGTCTGCACCATCAGTGGCAGTTCGGCTCATATTGAGCACTGAGCTCCCACTTGTCATATTCCCTGTCATGAAGATACTTCCAAGACGGGGTATTAGGTTGGACAGGGCCTTCTGAATCGACCAGCAGAACATTGAATGCGTCAGGGTGTTGCTGTCTTGCATGTCCGAAAGCTCGGTATGTCTGGCTCCTGTTGCCAGATGCCACGACAGACCATCTGATCTCTCGTAATCGTGCGTTCTGCCGGATGTCATTCAGGAATTGGCTGAAGCCACGCTTCAGATTCCGTCGGTCATTGCGCCGGTCGCCGCCACCCTCAACATAAACCCTGACCTCCTTTACCATCGACTGCCACCGATTTCACCCATCGCCCAGAGATCGCCCAGCGAATACTCCTTCAGCCACTCCTTGAGCTTATCAAGCGACAGACGCCGCATTTTTGTCCCACCAGCATCCTGCTCGCAAACGAGGATAGACTCCGGCGTTTCGGAGAGAGCGGAAACAAGAATCTCCGAGTGCGTCGTTACGATCAGCTGCGTGCGCTTGGACGCCTCAACGAGCAGGTCCGCAATCTCGCCAATTATGTCCGGATGGAGATCTAGTTCGGGCTCTTCGATACAGATTAACGGCGGCGGCTCGGGGTGGCAAAGGATAACAAGGAGGCAAAGATAGCGAAGCGTGCCGTCGGACAGCTGAGTAGCTGGAATCATCCTCCCGTCCCATTCTTGGATGTAAACGCTTGCTGTGCCAAAGTCCATCTTGGTGGTGACTTCATTCATGTGATCAGCGAACTTACCCAGATGTTTGTGGATATCCTCTCTCAGACCCTTCTTGAATCTGAAACTGTCAATCATTCTGGCTAGATTGCTCGCGTCCTCAAGAAGGAAGTCTCCGGGCAAATCCGTCCTCTGGGGCATTCTAGCCGGGCTCTGCGGACCCAGCCTCCACTCGCTGAAGATGCGTATTTCCTTCAGCTCCTCGGCCAGATACGTGATCTCAGGATATGCGTCGGGGTCTCTGCGTTGGCATAGGATTGATTGCCGTCCGCTGAAATCGCTGGGACTCAGAACCTTCTCTCCTCTCCCAGCTGCGGAACCCAAAGGTGACTTGTCGTCGGTCCTGATCCTGATGTGTGCCTCATCAACGCTTCTCCAATAGAAAGAGTGCCCGTGGTCGCGGTCGTTGGCCGCCTCCGCTTCTGCCACCGATTCATCCCACCATTCGGGGTCGGTAAGAAGGGGCTCGAATCTCAGGGCGTAACGTAAATCACTGTCGCCGCGCGGATAACTTACGCTTGCCTGCACACGAATTCCGTCCCGAGCCTTGTCGCCCTTCCAGACCAGATTCTCAAGGCCGCCCATCTGCCGGAGTGTGCCCAGAAGATCACGCGGTGCGGCCTTCAGCAAGGAGATCGCCGCAATGAAATTGGACTTGCCTGATGCGTTAGGCCCGATGAGGACGTTCAGGGGCTGGAGCTCTATTTCCTCGCTGTCGGGGCCAAAGGAGAGGAGGTTCCGGAGGCGAATCGACCGAATGAATACGTTGTTACGCTCCTCGATGCTTCTCGATGTTTTGGTCATTCTCTTCCAAACCCTAACCAATCGTCTGTTATTTCAACAGGCCATACATCATGAAGCTCTCCTGAGTTCAACCTTAACTCATCGGAGCGTTTCGTCAATAGTAACGGCAGGCTAAAAGCGCCAGTGGCAAGCTTGGAGCTACCTACTCAATAGCCGCTGGGTGGCAGCGCTGGCGGTGTGCTCGAGCTCGGATGCGCTCTCGCAGCTCGCGGTGATTATGTTCACGGGGCGGAGAGAGCCGACGTCAATTAACTTCAGCACGATAATGTATTCGGCGTCACGTTTCTCAACTGTCCCGACCACCAGCTCCGAGGCGCCGAGCTTGCGCCCCAGCTCTTGCCACAAGGCCGGCGTATCGCAGTTTGCGGGCAGTTCAGCACCCAGTTTTGAGACCATATCGTCTTGACTCATAACTCCGCGCTGCGAGCTCGCGAGGGTGTTGCGCACAACCCTGGCCAATGATTCGCCGAGAGACCGCCGAACGCCGATCGGGCGCAGCTCGATGACAGCGACGCGGCTCGAGGCCATTCTTCTCGTGTATTGTGCATTGCGCTCGTCAATCAGCCCTCGCCAGTAGCTCTCGTCCTTGTCCGCCAGCGCGTCATGGATTTGCTTGGCAAAGGTCTCAATCTGGGGTTGCAAGAACTCCTGAAGAGGCCGCAACCTCAGGTAGGCCGGCTCTGTCAGGGCGGGGATGCTGCCGACTATCGCCCGCTTGGTTCTGCCAGTGATGTTCCGCTTCGCAACGACTTTTCCCTTTATGTCGCGGCACTCGAGAGCCACATCCACCATGTAGCGGCAATCTACGTAGCTGATCAAACCGCCCAATGGCACGAGGCCAGGGACAAGGCCCAGTCCAAAAAGGGAGTAGTTGGCACGAGCGGTGACCTTGTGTATGACGCCGGAAACCTCGAAGAGTGGCGACATTTCGGGAGACAGCTCGGCGTCGAGCTTGGGAAAGCGGAAGATGCTCTTCGCATCCAAATGCCTCTCGAGCACGGTCTTGAACTGGTCGCTCAGCAATGGGCTCTCGTCAGAAGGCTCGTAGGGCGCATAAGCGCCTCGTTCCGCTGGCTCCTTGAGGAACTGTGGGAATTCGAAGGTTACGTATGGCACAAGCCAGAGATCGAGATAAGGGCTGCCCCTGACGGACCCAGACCGCTCATCAACGAAATCATACACAACGGCGACCGGGGTCTCCGGTGCGTTGGTCAGGCGCATCTGGGTTATAGGCGTGGGGTAGTAGATGTTCCTGACGATTTCGCAGTTGCAGCCTACGGAAGCGAGCAACAAGCCGAGCAGCAGCAAGAAAACCACAGCTCTGCTGTAGCTAAACGATGCGCCATGGCCGGCTGTTTCATTTGTGGTGGCCATCTTCACTCCACGACTAGTTTTTTCGAGCGGCGCCTGCCAAAGGTGCTTCGGTGAGAAACTTGTTCGTTGCCCCAGATCAAATCTCAACTCCGTCCCGCCGGAAAGTCGAGGTCATGGCTTTCGCATTGTCTCGACTGTGGCCACACTTCCTGAAGCTGACACAGGCTCGTCTTCCGGCGTTGGCTTGGGTCTGGCACGCTCGGCACTGTATCGCTCCCTCGAGAGATTGGCGCGCTTTATGGCGTGAGGGTTATCCTTGTCTATCGAGAGCACCTTCCGGTAGTAGAACAGCGCCTTGCCGAAGTCGCCAGAGTCAAAAAAACGATCGGCCGGGCTTGTGTATGTTTTGACTAGGTCTGTTACGATGGCGAGTGCATCCTTGTTTCCGGGGTCTTTCTCGAGAACATCCTGCACAAAATGGTAGGCGCTCTCGGCCTCCGGTGTGGTAAACGCCTTCTTGTCAAACGCTTCCCTCGCCCTCTTAAGTAAAGCAATGATGCTCTGTCGCTTGTCAACTTCGGACTTCAGGCCAGGCGCCTCGAGGTTCTCTGGGGCCATCTGGAGAACCTGGTCCAAAAAAACGCCCGCCTCAACGAATTGGCCGTTCTTAATGCGGAGCTTTGCCTGCTCTAGAAATGAAGTGATGGTTCTGTGCTTCTGAACAAGCCGCAGGAGCTCGCCGCCAACGGCTGCGTCACCTTTTTGGTCAAGCCCAGTCAGAATCTCTTTCTCTGCTGCGTCCAGCTTGCGCTCGGCGATCAGCTTTCTCGCGTTGGCGAAATGCAGACCTGGATTGGGTTTCGGAGGTTCAGGCTTCTTGGGCACTGTCTCAACCTTCTTGCCCTGTTCGACATTTTCCGAGAGATACTCGGTCAGCGCCTCACGAGGCCTGGTAATATCTGTGGGGATCAAGCCGATGAGTTTAGCTATTCCCCAGATGGCACCCAACAGCAGGAGTCCAACGAGAAGAAAGCCAACTATCCGTCTCTTCAGAAGTCTGTTCGTAAGGGGCGCCGCAAACGAGCCGCGAGCCTCCAGCGGGGCGGACCTGGTCTGTATCTTTCCCTCCAAAGCGTAGGACATGATGATGAAATTCTCCCAGCGCTGCCAGGGCTTGAAGCTCAGCGCCTTCCTGACAATGTAGTTCCCGATGCCGGGTGCGGACTCGCCAGTTTGCACTAGTTCCCTCTCGGCCAGGGTTTGCTTCTCGGGCGTTTTAGCCACCTTTCTGGCGTACGCTGACAGGTCAGGGAACTTGCCAGTCCGCATCTCATGGAGCAGTATCCCTGCTGCGTAGATGTCGCAAGTAATCTGGTAGGCAGGTTTGCCGACTCGCTGTTCAGCAGGCAAATACTCGACAAGGCTCGCCCTGTCGAGCCCTGTAACTTTCTTCCCGCCAGGCGAATGCAATAACGAATCTTTGAGGCGCCTCGAGATACCCATATCACAGAGCACCAGATCACCGCTTTTTCCAATCATGACGTTCCGCCGGGTCAGATCGTAATGGCCAACGCCGTGCGAATGCGCTAGCTGCATCGCGGTGCACAGCTGGAGCATGTAATCTTTGGCAAGTTCAAAGGGAAGTGGGCCGCGCTTTGTCAGAACATCCTCGAGCGTCAGGCCGTCAAAGTAGTCGCTCACAATGGCAAGGTGGTCGCCCGAGACAATAAAGTCCCTGTATCTCGCGATTGACGGATGTTTTATGGCGGCGATTCCCTCGAAGCTGTTGCGCAATTCTCGGATGAGGTCACGGTCGGACGCGAATACTGGCCTCAAGAGCTTGACCGCTACTTTCTCTTCCAATTGGAGGTCTGTGGCTAGATAAACCGTCCCAGTGGCGCCGCCGGCCTCGTGTCCGAGACGCTTTTCCAGGCGATACCTATTCTGAACTATTGTTTTGCTTTCCATCTTCACCAGGCTCCGCCCCAAAAGGTTGTCTGAAACAAGGCTCCTAGTCGGCCAGATTTAGACCTTCCGAGCCTTCTGACATTCGGCTTCAGGCACATCCTCGGCGGGCTTTTCAGGCTCCTCTTCTCGATAGACCTCAACGACCGCCCGGACCGTTACGTCGGCCTGCTTAAGAGCGGCTTTTATCTGGGCAGCCGAGGCATCGTTGGTTTTCACAACAAAATTGACTTTCGCGGGCAACTTGCTCCCCTAAAATACGCCCCTGACGCTCGCTGCAACTGCCGTCTGAACGCCACGAAGCGCGCAACTGATCTATCCTTCCAACCAGACGTTTCTGCGGAGCTAATCTAAGCCCGCGCCTCAACCTTTGTCAAGAGACGGAGGTATTCGACAGCGCCATCACGCCGGGCGGGCTAATTCGTTCTCGGGGATGCCTTGCCCGGCAGGAGCATTTGTGGTTGACTAGCTCATGTCATAATCCGAATGCGTTGCTGCTCTCTTTGGTAGATTTAGCTCAGCTGATATGAGGCGAAATGATGTCCTCTAGACTTCCTTCACAGCAACGGCTCTCAGCGGAACTGGACGGCAGACGCATCCTAAGACGCGCGAGGCCTTTCATGAAGTGGGCTGGAGGGAAACAGCAGCTACTCGCGCAGTTTGAGCGGTATCTCCCGACCAACTTCAAGCGATATTTTGAACTGTTCCTCGGCGGAGGCGCAGTCTTCTTTCACCTCTGGGACACGGGACGCCTGCCCAAAGAGGTCTTTCTCTTCGACAACAGCGAGGAGCTGATAAATGCCTACAGGGTTGTCAGGGACAATCTGGAAGAGCTCATAACACTTCTGGCGGCGCACAAGGAGAGGCACAATCGGGAGCACTATTACGCCATCCGAGACCTCGACAGGCAAAACGTTGAATTGAGCAATGTGCAAAGGGCGGCACGCACCATCTACCTGAACAAGACCTGCTACAACGGCCTCTACAGGGTGAACGCAAAGGGCCAGTTCAACGTCCCGATGGGCAGTTACAAGAACCCCAAGATACTGCACGAGGACGTGCTTAGAGCTGCAAGTTCAGCCCTTCAGGGCACCACCATCGAGGCCAGAGATTTCCGGTCAGTCGTTGACCTTTGCCGCCCAGGGGACTTCGTGTATCTGGACCCGCCATATCATCCGCTGAGTTCGACCGCGAGCTTCAGGAGCTACACGGCGGCCAGCTTTGGCGATGATGACCAGCGCGACCTCGCCAACATGTTTAGGCATTTGACTGAAAAGGGCTGCCTCTGCATGTTGAGCAACTCCTATACGCCGTTCATCAGGGAACTTTACAGCGACTTCCGCATAGAGACCGTCAATGCAATCCGCGCCATAAACTGCGATGGGGAGGGCAGGGCAGGCGTGCAGGAAGCGGTCGTCCTGAGCTACTAATCGAGGGAAAGAGCTGCGGTCTATGGCAATTCATTGATCCAGTCCTGGCCGCCGTGCTTGCTGTCGAGGTCCGCGATGAAGTCGTCGATCATCAGGCCGATCTTCTCGAAAAGCCCGGCGAGTTGGGTCCCTTGGTCGGGAAGAAACTGCCGGTGCGTGTATGCCCCTGCAATGCACTTCATGCCCGCTTCAATGTGCTTCATTCGGAGGCTCAGTAAGCCAAGATTGTGCATCGTATGGCACCAGTAATGAGGGTAACTGTCCGGCCGGTACACCTCGAGTGCCGCACAATAGAACACCACCGCCTTTGCTGAGTTTGCCTCTCGCTCCTCAACTGCCCCATCCGCGAGCCTCGAATGAGCCCCTCCCAGGTTATTCTGGGTGGCCGCCCAATACTCGGGGTAGCGGTCCTTCTGATAGACTTCAAGGGCGGCCTGATAGCAGGCGATCGCCTCCCTCAAATTCGATCCGCTCTCCTCCGGAGTGGAAGCGGGAAGATTCCTATAGGCAATCCCGAGGTTATTCTGGGCACCGGCCCATTCTTCTGGATAGCGATCTTTCTGATAGACCTCAAGCGCTGCGCGATAGCATTTAATCGCTTTTCTAAGGTTCTTGGCTCGCCCCTGCGGACTCGAAGCCGGAAGTACCCGATAGGCTTCCCCCAAGTTGTTCTGCGTCATCGCCCAACCTTCCGGATAGTCTTGCTTCTGAAAGACCTTAAGCGCTGCCCGAAGGCACCTCACCGCTTCATTCATGTTTGCCGCCAGCTCCTGACGACCCGAAGTGGGTAATGCGCAATAGGCGCCAGCGAGATTATTCTTCGTCATCGCCCATTCTTTTGGATAGTGATCCTTTTTTCTGACTTCAAGCGCTGCAAGGCAGCATCTAATCGCTTGTCTAAGGTTCTTGGCTCGCTCCTGCGAACTCGAAGACGGAAGAACTAGATAGGTTTCCCCCAAGTTGTTCTGCACAGCCGCCCAATGCTCGGGATAGCGATCCCTCTGATAGACCTTGAGCGCCGCGCGAAAGCATTTCAGGGCTTCTTCCAGGTTCGCCGCTCGCTCTTCGACCGTAGCACTCGGAAGGTCTGAGTGAGCGGCCCCGAGATTGCTCTGCGTCCGCGCCCAATCCTCCGGATAGCGGTCCCTATCCATGAAGCTTAGAACGCTAGAGAGAAGGTCAATTCTTCGGTTAAGGTTATTTATCCTGTCCTCAGTCGAGGCTGGGAGGTCATTCAAGCAACACGTCAGGTTGCCCGCGACGAGGGCGCTCCTGTAGTCGGAGACCTTTTCGCCAGAGCTCTCGTATAGGCTCTCCCAGATGTGATAGGCAGGCTCGATCTTGCGCTCTTTCATCCAGTTGATGGCGAGCATGAAGAGGCTACTTCTGGCGACCTCCTCCATCTCTGCGTGGCCTTTCAGCGCGTCCAGCAGAATACTCGTGGTCTGGTCTCTGAGTTCATCGCGGAGCTTCATCTGGCCGTCAAGCCGTGTCAGCATCTCCCGTCTGGTCAGCTCAAAGGGCATGTATGCAATTGCGCCCTGTGGGCCCCGGTTAGTCCACATTTCGCGCCCGAGCGATCCCAAGACCTTCGTCAGCTGGTTCGCGCTAAACCCGCTGATCCCCTCCACTAGTTTACGGGGCGCAACAGGCTCCAACATACAAATCGTCCCAAACGCGCGCGTCTGTGGTTCGGTCAACGTGCCGAAGAACTTGCCGAAGATATACTCATAGAGCTTGGGAACGTCACCCTCTAGATTCTCCATGTGCTTGACTACGTCTTCGAGGCTCTCCGGCTCGCTTTCCGCGTATCTAACAAAGGTCCTAAGAACCATGCCATTCCCCGCCACAGCCTTGACCACCCTCCAGAACAGAGGTGATCCCGTGGTGAGGCCTGAAATGCTCTCTTGAGCCAGAAGCCGGGCCATATCCTGTTCCGGAAGCGAGGGGATGTTGATTCTCTTCCACCTAATACCGCCCGGAGCCTCCGTCGCAGTTGCGAGCACAGAAACATGGGGCGGGAGAGCGCTGATGAACCGAGCCAGTAGGTCGCTTTCACGTAGCGACTCGAGATTGTCGAGGAGGAGGAGCCGAGGACTTCTATCACGTTCGAAGAAATTGATCAGAGCATCCTTCTGCTTCTCTGGATCGCCCGTTGTGCATTTGGCGCCGAATATGCCGCGAGCCAGCCAGCCGAAAAGCGACTCCTCGGGCTTATCACTAATTATTTGAAGTCCACCAGTCAGATCAGCGGCGTGCTCGCCCTCGTGCTTAGACCTCGCGCTTGCCCAGGTGACTTCTTTGAAACGACCAATGCATGAAAAGCGTCGGGCCGCCTCAACGGCGGCAGTTGTCTTTCCGACGCCGCGCTGCCCTAGAAGAAGGGTCTTGTGGCCTTGTTGGATTAGCGCTGCAATTTTTACGAGCTCCTTCCTTCTACCCACGAAATTCTGCTCCCTGTTCGGGACGTTGACCAGTCTTGCGGGTTTCCTGATGTATCTGACTGCGGGCTCGCAGCTCTTGAATCCACTGGAGTACAGACTGCCCAGGCTGTCCTCATGGCAATAGACGCCGGGTATGCCCCATTCATAACCGCGACCCCGGTGTTCAGCCTGATGCGACGCTTTCATGCTTGTCCTCGCGTGTTTCGTGGCCTCCAAAGGTGTGCATCCCCTCGCAAGTGCCCCATAGAACGCCTTGCTGAACTCATCCGCAGCCGAGACCGATATGCTCGCTCGCATGGCAACTACTCCCAGCAGGCCAGCCTTCAGCGCGGCATCGCATGAGCTGATGTGACACGAAGGAGCGACTACGCCGATTTGTGCGGAGGGCGCCTGGGCGGAAAGACAAGCCTCGAACACGGCGATACGGATCCCTCCGTTGGTCAAATAGGCCTGAATCTCGTCATTGGGGAGAGTATCCAGACACCAGTTCTCCTTCTCCAGGGCAAGCCCGCGTTCAGAACCATGACCATCGAAGTGGAATACCGCCGGATTCCCGTCCAGCCCCTCAAGCAGACTCAACCGAGTCGCGAATGGGACCAGCCTCAGCTCCAGTTTCAGTTTCTGCCCCTCCAAGTATTGAATTCTGCCATGAACGTCCAGCGGATCAAGCGACGCAGCGGCTTCCTCTTCCGTCTGCTCTGGTTTCAGCATCAGCGGGGCAGCGCAGGCGAACAAGACGCTTAGTTTTCTATCGCCGGTTGGTGGTTTCGCCTCGGGCTCACCCGGCACTATTCGGACAATGCCGTGCGTTCCAGCGATCGGCAGATTCCCCTTCTGTAAGTATTCCCAGGGAATGTCCTTGGCCAGGCCAAACAGCTTCAAACAGAGTGGCCCAGGCTTGCTGTCCTCAAACGAGCATTTCGCCTTCGCCAGTAATGCGTAGAGATTCTGACCGAACGTCTCGTGGTGTTCGGAGCAGAAATCAGCCGCCTCTTTGATCAGTCTCTCTCGCTCAAAAGAGGATGGCACCGGTTGGCCTTCTGACAGCTCCTCAAGGTTGAACGGTGGCCGGACGTGACCCGCGATCTCGAATGCCTCGATAAATGCCTTGTTCTTCGGCTCCTTCAAGAAGGCATCGACATCTATATGGCCAGTCTTTTTGCCGTCGAGCTCGACCAGGCCGTCCTTGTCAATCTCTATAACTGTCCAGGGAGTATCAGTCATAGCCGCGCCTCATATTCCGAATCATCAAAACCGTTTTCTAGAGGATAGCAGGCAATGGCATTCAGGATCAAGGTATGGTGTGCGGCCAGTTTGGAGTGCGGTGCCCGCGCACCACAATTTTTCGGGGAGAGAGAGCAAGCGGGGGGTAGTGCGCCCTAAGTGCTCGGCGGTGCGTAGCGCTTCGGCTTTTTGCCATGCTTCGGGGGCTGAAAGAGGCCGGCCTCTTTCAACTTGGGATCAATGCGCTTGTGCAGATTGTGTTCGTGGTGCTTGAACATGCAATCGAACTCCGAGGGCACGTGCACACTGCCGCTGGCCTCCCAGTTCAGGGCCGGGCAGCCTCCGGCGCACATCCAGGCTAGGTCGCACGACTCGCACTTCGGCCGCCTCGGGTGCCAGATTGACATCACGTTCGCACGTTCATCGACGTCAGTTATGCCGTCCCAGACGTTCCCAAGATAAGAGACCGGCTGGCTCCGACAGACCGAAAGCATCTTTGAGCAGGGATGAATGTCCCCGTTGTAGGAGACGCAGACCGAGTCCCGGCCCGCCTGGCAGCCCCAAAGCGGCGTGAGGTTCGGCCTGCCGTCCAGCGGCTCCTCAAACTCCGTTATCCGGATATGCCCTCCCCTGCGCCTCGTCTCGATATAGAAATCCGCGACCTGCTCCCATTGCCTCGTGTATTCGTCAACGAGCTCCTGCGGCCACTCGGCACCGTCCGCCGCCCCGATAATGAATTGATTGACGCCGATAGAATGAAGGTGCCTCACGTTCGCGGCGAGCTTGCCAAGCGTGTCTGGCTGAACCGTCACACGAGAGCCCATCCACGGCTGGTATCGCTTGAACTCCGCCAGGCGAGGCGAGACCAGGTCATAAGTGCCTTTGCCATTTTTGAGGTGTCGATACCTGTCGTGCGTCTCGCGGTCACCGTCGAGGCTCAGAAGGAACTTGATGCCGTGCTCGGCCATGAACTCGAGCTTCTCCTGCGTTGCGGGAATGCCATTCGTCGTCATGTCCAGGCTCAGGTTCTTGCCGTGCTCCTTGGCGAGCTGTTCGGCCTTCAAAGCAACCGCCTTGATCGCCTCGAAGTTCAGAAGCGGTTCGCCGCCGAAGAAGAGTATCCGCATCTCGCCGTCGTCGCCGCAGACCGAAAACAGCCAATCGACCGCCTGAAGCGCCGTATCGACCGACATAACGTTGTGCTCGTGCTTCTCTTTAACGAAGCAGTAGTCGCAGCGGTTGGTGCAGTCCTCTGTGAGGAAGAGCTCGACCTTCGTGATTGGCGGCATCACTTTCTCCGCGATAATCCCCCGCGTCCGGGCAACCACGCGGCTCGCATCGCCGACGTCGAGGCCCTCCGCCTTAATCAATCGCCCCTCGACCACGTGTGGCCATTGCGGGCCCTCAGAGCCCAGCCAATCCGCAACGCTTGCCGCCACCCTCTCAACATCAACTCGTGTCATGTTCCCTCCGTATCAGCCATTGGTAATCCCCAACGCCATCCTGCAAACCAGGTCCAGTAGGGGCGGTTCAGGCCGCCCCTACAACAAGAGCATTCCCGTTCAAGGGTGCAATTGGTTCCATTCTGCGTGGGTCGTGAGGCTGCGCAGGACGCAGAATCGGGGGCGCTCCACGACTGAGTCGCAAAAACCCGGCACGGACACCAGCGCGAGGCCAAGCGCGACCGAGAAAAAAGAGAGGATTCTTCTTGTCCTCATATCAGCTCCCTCTAGGGGTTGTAGGTGCCTGTGCAGGAAAACCTTCCCGTGCAGTTGAATCCCGTGTAGCACTTGAACGCGCCGGTGCACCTGTAAGTATTTCCGATGCACGCGAACTGCGCCGCCCCGCCGCACTCGTAGGTCGAGCAAG
>DATLAJ010000098.1 GCA_035527515.1 bacterium | reverse complement strand
GAGGGCCTTGCCCAGCTTCTGGTGAAGGGCGAGGTGCCTGACACGTTGCGTGGCAAGCGGATCGTTGCGTTGGACGTCGGCGCGCTCGTGGCCGGAACGAAGTATCGGGGTCAGTTTGAGGAACGGCTGAAGACAGTTCTTCACGAGATAATGAGCACGAAGAAGATCATCTTGTTTGTTGACGAGCTCCACACGCTTGTGGGGGCGGGCTCGGCGGAGGGCTCGATCGACGCTGCGAACATGTTGAAGCCTGCGCTATCTAGGGGAGATATTCAGTGCATTGGGGCGACAACAGTCAAGGAGTACCGTCGGATAATAAGCAAAGATGGGGCTTTGGAGCGTCGGTTCCAAACGATAGTCGTTGACGCCCCATCTATCAAGGAGACCAAGAAGATACTCAGGGGTCTCAGGTCCAGGTATGAGGATTACCACAACGTCATAATCAGCGACAATGCGATAACCGCGGCCGTCGTCCTTTCAGACCAGTACATTTGCGACAGATTCTTCCCGGACAAGGCGATCGATGTGATGGACGAGGCCTGCGCTCGAAAGCGCTTCGTCGGCTCGGCCGTCCCGGAAGAGATACAGAACTATGAGGCGGAACTGGCAGCGATCTCCAAGCGCAAGGCCGAGTTGGTGAGCAATCAGGACTTTGAGGCCGCGGCTGAGCTCAGGGACGAGGGTGCGGAGCTCGTAGAGCGAATCGCCAAGGAGCGGTCGGAGTGGCGTCTGAGCTTGAAGAACATGCGGATGAAGGTTGACCGTTCGGACGTTGAGTTTGTTGTGTCCCGTTGGACAGGCGTGCCGGTCACCAAACTCAGCCTTACTGAGGCGTCCAGGTTCAAGTCGCTGGAGCGCGACCTGCGCAAGCAAGTGGTTGGGCAGGACGAGGCAATTGCGGCCGTCTGCCGGGCGATTAGGCGTTCTAGGGCTGGGTTCAAGAGTCCGGACCGGACTATCGGTGCGTTTCTGTTCTTGGGGCCGACAGGTGTGGGCAAGACAAAGCTCGCCCGAGCACTGGCGGAGGTAGTCTTCCACTCTCCTGACTCGCTGATCCGCTTCGACATGTCTGAGTTCATGGAGAAGCACACGGTCTCGAGGCTCATAGGTTCGCCGCCTGGCTACGTGGGCTATGGAGAGGGTGGCCAGCTGACGGAGAAGATGAGGCTTCGGCCTTACAGCGTGCTTTTGCTCGACGAGGTGGAGAAGGCGCATCAGGACATCTTCAGTATCCTGCTTCAGGTCTTGGAGGAGGGTAGGCTGACGGACGGGATGGGGCGCCTGGTGGATTTTCGTAACTGCATCCTGATCATGACCTCGAACATCGGCAGCAGGCTGATAAGTAAAGGCATTTCGGTGGGCTTTGGCGGAAACTCCAACGAGAAGCAAAGCGCAAGGATCAGAGAGATACTTGTCAAGGAGACGGCGCAGAAGTTCGCGCCCGAGTTCATGAATCGCCTCGACGAGGTTGTCTGTTTCAAAGAGCTCGATAAGCCGGCTCTCTTGGCGATTGCCTCGATGTTCATTGAAGAGCTCGACAGAAATGTCTCTCGGATGGAACTCCACGTGAAGGCGGCCGATCAGTCTCTGGAGTGGTTGGTTACACGGGCGATGGCACAGAAAGGCGGCGCAAGGCCGCTGAGGCGACTCGTTCAGAAGCATGTTGAGGACCCACTCGCAGATGAGTTCATTTCAGGCAAGATCAAGGTTGGCAGCCTTGTTACGATAACAGTTGAGGATGACAAAATAGCGTTTGTCCGGAGCAAGAGTCGAGGCGTAGTTGAGACAGAAGTTGGTGTGGATAGCGGCAAATAACGGCCCGATCAGATGAGGGGCGCCACATTTTCCGCTGCCGCAATCGCGCTTCTCATAGGACTATTGGCCCTGGGCTATTGCGTGGTTGGGGCGGCACCGGTTGTCAAGAGCGTTACGGTCGAGGGAGCCACGAGAATCTCGCCTGAGACTGTTCTTTTCTACATCAAAATAAAGCCCGGAGACACGTTCTCGCCGGCTGTCTTGAGTCAGCAGATACGCAACCTGTATGCGCTTGGCTTCTTTGATGACGTAAAGGCCTATACTGAACCGTTCGAGGGCGGGATAGCTCTGGTCTTCGAGGTCGTGGAGAGGCCTTTGGTGGATGCGATCAGGATCCGGGACAACGAAAAGGTCAAGGCTGACAAGATAAAGGAGAAGATCACAGTCGAGCTCAAGAAGCCCCTCGACAAGTCCAAACTGGTGGAGAGTGCGGTGGCGATCAGAGAGCTGTACCGCCAGAGGGGATTCTCGTATGCCAAGGTAACCCCAGATGTGGAGGAGGTGGCTCCCGGCTCGGTGGTTGTGGGCTTTGCGATTGACGAGCGAGCTAAGGTGAAAGTTTCGGACATAGTCTTCGGTGGAAACATTACGTTCTCGGACTTTCAGCTCAAGGGCCAGCTCTTGACGAGGGAGCGCTTCTGCAAACACCCGGTGAGCGGTTCGCGGTTTTTTTTCAGCAAGCTTGGGAAGTTTGATCCCGACCAGTTGGAGGGAGATAGAAGTAGGATCGAGCATTTCTACAAGAGCAACGGCTACATTGAGGTCAGTGTCAGCAGACCCACAGTCGAATATAGCGAGAAACGAGAGGGGCTGGTTCTCAAGTTCATGGTCTCGGAGGGGAAGCACTACAAGATCGGCACGACGGCCATCAAAGGTAACACCATTTTCTCCACAAGCACTTTGATGGAGGGGTTGCAGCACGTCATTATCCCCGGCCAGATGAGGTTTGGGATATTCCGGGGCTACGAGGGTAAGCTGACCAGCGGGGCGGATTATAGCCTCGCCGTGGAGGATGCGGCGATGGCGGCCATTCAGGAGCGTTACGGGAGCAGGGGGTACATTTACACCCATGTTCAGGCCAAGCACGAGCTGCACAGGGATGCCGCCACGGTTGATATACTGCTCACTATTGACGAGGGCGAGGAGTTCCGGCTTGGTTGGCTGTCTTTTTCGGGCAACACGAGGACGCGAGACAAGGTGCTCAGGCGTGAGATAAAGCTCGTTGAGGGAGATATTCTGGACATGACCAAGTTGCGTGCCGGCATCGACAGGGTGCGCTATTTAGGCTATATCGAGCCTGAGATCAAGCCCGAGCTGCATCCCAACCCAGAGAAGAAGACGGCCGACGTAAACATTGGCGTCAAGGAGGGGCGTCTGCACGAGCTCCGTTTCACAGCCAGCTACAGCAAATACCAGAGATTCGGGATAGGCGGCAGCATAGTGGAGCACAATTTTCTGGGTTACGGCCAGACTCTTGGCCTGACAGTGAACTTCAGCGAGAAGAGCAGCTCATACGAGATCAACTTCGAGGAGCCATATTTCTTCGACACCGATTACTCTTTCGGCGCGGGTCTTTACGATCACAAGACCGAGTACGAGTGGTACACGAGAGAGGCGGCTGGTGGTCGGCTGACGTTTGGTCGGCGACTTTCGGACCGGGTCCGTATTTCGGATACTTACCGGCTCGAGAACGTCCGCATGTCCGACATCGGCTCGGGAGAATACCGCGCTAACGAAAGGGATATGCACTGGGACCCGGACGTTTCCTCGGATGACAGGTTTGCGCCCCTTGAAAGCGACATAATCTACCAGGAGGAAACACGCCTGGTCAGCAGCGACATGGTCTCGATATGGTGGGATTCCAGGGACAGCTGGATAAGGCCGACGCGGGGCATCTACGCGTTGGCAAGCGGGCGGCTTGCAGGGTCATTTTTGGGTGGGGACAACGAATTCTACAAACTGAAGGCAGAACTGAGGCATTATTACCCTCTTTCGGACCGCTTCACGCTATCGACAAAAGGCCGACTCGAATACGGGGACGGTTACGGCGGCGAGTCCCTGCCGATATTTGAGAGGTATTATCTGGGCGGGGCTATTCTCGGCGGCCGTGGTTTCGACACTTACGAAATGGGTCCTAAAGACAAGGATGGCAACTCAGTTGGGGGGAACAAGTCGCTGCTGTTCTCGGCGGAGCTCTTCTATGTCCTAGCGGACCCACTGCACATCGGCGTGTTCTGCGACGCTGGGCAAGTTTTCCCGGAGGGTGAGAACTACGAGCTGGGAGAGCTTAGGACGAGTTATGGCGTAGAGGTCAGGATATTTGTCCCGATGTTTGTTTATCCGATCCGTCTGGTGTATGGTATTAAGCGCAAGCCGTTTGAGGGTGAGCAGAGTTCAAACTTTGATTTTGCCATAGGAATAGGGGATTAGAGTCGGCTTCGATGGCGCAGCATCCTGCACGTCGAGAGGGTGCGTCCGCAGCGGGGTGGCTTGGTGTGCATTTAATAGTGGGC
>DATLAJ010000097.1 GCA_035527515.1 bacterium | reverse complement strand
TGCGCTGACCCGACCGACCGGGAGATTCAGAGCCTGATCACGGAGTTTGGTTTCAGGCGATACGAGATCGCCTATATGCGAGTGGAGGAGATCGATCAGCTTGCGTCGAAGCTGGTTCCTCAGAAGGATGAGTTCCTCAAGATACTCGAAGAGGCCACCGACTCGGTCGAGACCATCGAGGAGACGGAGACCGAGCTGGACGAGGAGGCGCTCGAGGCAGAGATAAACAAGAGCCTGCTCACAGACTTAGTTGAGGGCAGCCTGGTTGACGCGGTTCGGAAGGGAGCGTCTGACATCCATGTCATCCCTAAGCCTGGCAACATCGCTGAGTTTTACTTCCGAGTAGATGGCAAGCTCCAGCTCTGGTATCGGCATGAGGGTAGCAAGCCAGAGGCGATCGCGGCCGTCATAAAGGATAGAAGCAAGAACATCGACCGTTTCGAGTGGGATTCGGCCCAGGACGGGTTCATCCAGCGGACAATAGACAACTCTCTGATCAGGTTCCGTGTGTCGATCATGCCGATAGTTGGCCAGGAGCTGAGGCGCAAGCTCGAGAGCATAGTAATCAGGGTAATTGACGACCGGAAGTTGATCACGGATTTCGAGGAGTTGGGCTTTCAGAAGCAAGCTAAAGATGCGTTCATGCGTGCGATTGGAAAGCCTCAGGGGATAGTGATTCTGACCGGGCCGACCGGCAGCGGCAAGAGCACAACGTTGGTGGCGGCGCTAAGTCATGTCATGAACCCAAGCATCAACGTGGTTACGGTCGAGGACCCCGTTGAGTATAACATCCCTGGGGCAAGGCAGATAAAGCTCGGACCAAGGCTCGATTTTGACTTGGCGGTTCGCTCGATACTGCGGCATGACCCGGACGTTGTCATGGTTGGCGAGATGCGGGACAAGAAGACTGCCGAGATAGCGGTCAAGATGGCCAATACCGGCCATTTGACGTTCACAACACTGCACACAAATGATGCGACAAGCGCGGTTGCGCGGCTTTACAAGATGGGGATCGAGCCGTTTCTGCTTGCCTATTCGATCAACGTAATAGTTGCTCAGCGGCTTGTTAGGACGCTTTGCCCGGACTGCAAGCGGCCGATCAAGGACTTGGACCCCAGGATACCGCTTGACCTGGGCTTTACCGAGCAGGAGGTGGAGGAGATCACCTTCTATGAGAGTGTAGGCTGTAAGAACTGTCGGCTGGGCTACCGGGGCCGAATCGCGATCCACGAGGCGTTCTATTTCACCAAAACGGTTAGGCGGCTGGTGTATCAGGCCTCGCAGGAGATCGACGAGGAGGCGCTCAGGAATCAGGCAATCGCGGATGGGATGCTTACACTTCGCGAGTCTGGCCGTGAGCGGATTAAGCGTGGTGAGACGACTCTTGAGGAGATCGCGTTTGCGACCGCCGGAGATTAGAAGGACAGGAGGAAGGAAGAAATGAGTTCAGGACAGATGATGCTTGCTTTGGGGGCGCTTGTAATGCTTTCGACGCTGGCTATGACGCTTAACAGCATTGTGCTGGATGGGAACAGGACGATGATGGAGAGCGAGCTGTACATATCGGGGACATCAGCAGCGCAGTCTTTTCTGGAGCGCACAACGGTGCTGGCGTTCGATGAGAACGTGGGGACGTACGATCCTTCAACGTTCCCGGGCAGCTTAACGTCGTCCGGATACCTCGGGCCAGATGCAGGTGAGACATACCCCAATTACGACGATGTGGACGACTTCAACGGCTATTCAGGAACAGTCTCGACGACTAGGGCTGACTTCAACGTGGCCATAGTAGTCAAGTACTGCGACAGCAGCGGCAACGATCAAGGCAGCTGCACATACTTTAAGAAAATGGAAGTAACCGTCACCAGCCCGTTCATTCCGACACCTGTGGTTGCAAGACGGATCTTTGCATACAGCATATAGATAAGACTAAGAGGAGGTGAGGCAACATGGCATTAGCTGATCTCGTCGGCACGACCATCGTGGCCGGTATACTGATCCTGATGATGATTGCCCTTACGGGAAGCGTCTCCGAGTCAACTACTCAGCAGATGCTCGACGTCACCACGCAGGAGGCGTTAACGACTGTCAAGAGCCTGATCGAGTATGACTTTCACAAGATGGGGTTTGAGTCGACTCCGGGCACTGCGATTACCACAATGGGCGCACACAGCATAACGTTCTGGGCGGGGATTGACACCAACAACGATGGCTCTCCGGATGGCCTCAACACGATCACGTATCAGTTGAGCAGCACTTCCCAGGCTGCATCTACCCCCAACCCGAACGACTGCATCCTCTATCGGACCATTGGAATAGCGTCACCGGTCGCGGTTTCACTAGGCGTTACGGGCTTTGACCTTCAATACTACGACAAGTACGGAAACATGACTGTCAACCCGGCGGACGTAAAGACGATTCATGTTGGTCTGACTGTTCAGAGCACAATGCCGTACGACAACAGGTATTCGGAGGCCGTGTGCGAGAAAATGGTCAGCCCAAAGAATCTGTGAGGACCGTCCGATAAGTAAACAGAGGCTTCGTTATTAACCCTTAGAGAACAAGAGGAGGGTTTGAGAAATGGGTAAGGCATTAATCATTCTAGTTTTAGGCGTAGCGGTGGCGATGTCGTTTCTGACGATGGGGGCTCGGGAAAGAGGAAATGATGCCGTATCCAATTCCTGCGATACATTCAGCATGGCTGGCGCTGGGAATCTTGCGCATTCAGCAGTAAACGTTGCTTTGAACAGCATCACATCCGACCCCAGTTGGACTAGCGCTGCACAGACCAGTAGTCTCTCTGGCGGGACGTGCTCTGCAAGCTGCGAGAGGGTGCCCGCCTCAGTCAACTCGAGGATAACCGGGGTGGGGACCTACGTTCAGAGGAGCCACACGGTGCAGGTGCTTGTGCAGACTCGTTCCCCGAACCTCAGGTCTGCAATCACGGCCAACCCTCCGGTTAAGACGCTTGGGACACTCACGGTTGACGGTAGGGATTACGACGAGCATGGCAATGTCATCCCCGGCCAGGGCGGCCTGGCAATTGAGTGTTCAGACGTCATCATCCGGGGCGGCAGTTCCGTGTACGGTGGCACCAACGAGAACGGGGGGGACTTCGTCCCTTCCACAAGTTACGATCCGAGCATAACCAACGAAAACGCTGTCTTTGATGGCGGATTCCCGCCATCACCGGACGCAGCGGTTGGGCTTTCTGAAGGGACGCTGAAGGGTCGCGCCATGAGCGGAGCGAACGGCAGCCAATACACGACCGACCCCAGCACGCTCACGATGCCTCTGAGGGGCGTAACCTACGTGGAACTGCCTGACGGCGGAATATGGAACGATGCCACCCTCACCGGCGGTAGCAACGGGATACTGGTTATCCACAGTGCCGCCAAGGATGCGGTTCTTAAGAATTTCTATGGGTCGTTCTGCGGGATAGTCATCGCCGACGACGTGGACAAGATCCACGGAACGATTATTGGCAACTTGACCGTAATCGGCGGGGCAGCGACAGGCAATTGTATCGGGAACGGCGAGGGCAAGGTGCTTTATAGCACGCATTTCATCTTCGACGCGCTAAATGGTCTGCCGAAGTCGGACTTGAAGGTCCTTTCATGGTGGGAGTGATGCACTTGGGTCGCCGGTTCGCAACAAAAGTTGCCGAGACAGGCAGCGGTTCAGCGCGCGGTCTGGAGCAAAGAGATCAGGCCAAAGAATCTGTGAGGACCATCCGATAAGTAAACAGAAGCTTTGTTACTAACCCTTGTAGAACGATAGGAGGGCTTAAGAGATGGGTAAAGCAGCAATCATCCTGGTCTTAGGCGTATCGGTGGCGATGTCGTTTCTCACGATGGGGGTTCAGGAGAGGAGAAACGAGGCCGTGGCAAATGCTTGCCAGGCTTACGACATGAACGGGGCGAGGAACCTCGCACACTCGGGCGCAAACGTTGCTCTGAACAACATTACAACCAACCACAGTTATCAAGGCAGCCTATCTGCGAGCTATTCAGATGGCTCATATTCGACGACTTGCTCGAAGATGCCCGCATCGAGCAACTCCAAGATAGTCGCCACCGGGACCTACGGGCAGACCGCGCACGGCGTGCAGGTCGTCGTCGAGGTCTATCCCAAATACTTTAAGTCCGCGATCACGGCCAAGCCTTACGTAAACACCCTGGGAACGCTCGAAGTCGATGGCCGAGAATATGACCAAAACGAGAACATCACGCCCAACCAGGGCGGCCTTGCGATTCTCAGCACGCAGACGATAACGAGGGGCGGCAGTTCTAAGTATGGCGGAACGAACTCACTGGGACAGGATTTCGTGCCCTCGACGGATTTCGATCCGAGTATGATCGAGGAGAACGCCCAGTTCGATGGCGGCTTCCCGAGCTCGCCCGATGCTGCAATAGAGGTCTCGGATGGGACGCTGAAGGCGATCGCGCAGAGCGGGGTAGGCGGCAGCCAATACGCAACAGACCCTAGCGACATTCAGATACCGCTAAGGGGAGTTACCTATCTAGAGCTGCCAGACAACGGAACCTGGAACTCGCCCAACCTCACCTACTGCAACTGCGGTCTTGATTACAACAGCTTCGGGATACTGGTCATCCACAACGCGAACAAGAACGCTCGCCTCAAGAACATGCGGGGCAACTTCTACGGGCTAATCATCGCTGACGACGTGGACAAGATACACGGCAAAGTTACGGGCAACGTAACCGTGATAGGAGCCTCGCCCCGCGGCAACTGCATCGGGAACGGGACCGGTGATGTCCACTACAGCTCATATTTCATTATGCAGGCGCTCTCAGGACAGCTTAACAAGAGCCCGGAAATAGTGTCTTGGTGGGAGTAAGGATTGACTGAAGAAGCGACTCTCACTCTCGAGGCCGACGCTGTTGGCCAGGCCAGAGAGATACTCTCTCGGCTGATTGCGCATGTGCCGGCCTCACAAGAGGGTTTCGAGCGGCAGATGTTCATCGGCAAGCTGCTTTTAGACCTCTCGCCCGAGCAGCGGCAGTGCCTCAAGCGGGTGGTAGAGAGCTGGCTCGCAAGGACTGTGCAGCTCGAGGCGTCGGATATCGACGTGGGCAGCTACGGCTGCGGGGAGCAGATATGGTTTAGGGTGTTCGGTTTCAAGAAGCCCGATCCCGAGCTCGGTTCCTTCTCGGTGGACGAGACCGATTTCCTCATCCAGAACCTGCTGATGGACAAGCAGAGGGAGTACCTCTATGAGTGGCGCAACCTCGACTTCTCCTACACGATCCACTGTAACGAAACCCGTGTTCGGTTTAGGGCTGATACGTATTTTGATCTTGACCATTTGGCCATGAACATGCGGCGGATCTCGGAGACTATTTACCCGTTCAAGGACCTCGGCCTTCACCAGAACGTGGCGCGGGCACTTTCGCTGGCTCACGTGAAGCAGGGGCTTGTGCTGATAACTGGGATAACCGGTTCTGGCAAGAGCACAACGCTTGACAGCATCATCGACGCAAACAACAAGACCATGGACGCCCACGCAGTGATCATAGGCAGCCCGATCGAGAACATTCACACTAGCCGCCGGTGCATCATCCGGCACCGGGAGGTGGGTCGAGACGTGATGTCGTTCAAAGAGGGCGCAGTTCAGGCCTTAAGGCAGGACCCGGACATTATCGTGATCGGCGAGATGCGCGATGCAGACACGATATTGACAGCGCTTGAGATCACCGACAGCGGGCACAAGGTCTTCTCGACTCTGCACACTGGCTCGGCAGTGGAGAGCATCGACAGGATCATCGCCGAGTGCCCGACCAGTGTCCAGGAACGGGTGCGGATGCGGCTGGCTGACGTCTTGACGGTGATTCTCTCTCAGAAGCTCGTCCCTGACCACAGTGGACGACTTCAGCTCGCCAAGGAGGTCCTTCTGGTCAACTCGTCCGTCAGGGCCGCCATCAAGAACAACAACACGGGCGAGATATACCAGATGATCTTCGAGTCAGGGAGCGAGGGGATGATAACGATTGAACAGGACCTCTACCGTCTTTATCGGCTAAAGAAAATATCGAAAGAGAATGCAATCAACTTCGCGAACAACAAGAAGAGGTTGGGCGAGTTGCTTCGGAGGGAACTATGAGAAATGAGGCAATAGGACTATCAATTGAGGGGACGGACGTCAAAGTCGCCCACATTGCGCTCTCTCACAAGGGCGTCATCCTCAAGCGGCTTGACGTTGCTCAGCTGCCTGAGCCGCTTGGTGCGCCTCTTACGGAGGAAGAGCAAGAAAAGGAATCCATGGGCGCTTTCGAGGAGGCGTTTGGCGAGGTAACCGAGGTGGGGGCTCCACTTGACGCGAGGGCGGAGAACAAGGGGGACGCGGAGGAGGGAGAAACTGCCTCGTCGGCCTTATTGGGGATACTCTCTGGGTACGACCTGAGAAAGGCCAAGATCGGGGTCAATCTCCCCGAGGACTCAGTCAGCTACTACCTCTTGAGCGACACCTTCGCCGTCAAGGGGCGCAAGCTCAAAAGAGCGCTGATGGAGCTGGTTGCGCCCAAGCATGAGAGGCCGCTCTCGCCGGAGATGATCGATTATGTCAAGGTGTCAGACAAGAACCTTGTTTGCCTGGTTTGTGATCAGGAACCGGTGTTTCTGGATGTTCTGAAGGAGCTGAAGCGGTTCTTGGGTCGTAACAAGCCATATATTGGGTTGCTTGACTCGGTAGAGACCGCGCTGATGAGCCTTGTTCGCGCCAACCACGAAATAGCGGCGGGCGAGATAACAGCACTCATCTATGTCTGCGCCGACAACACTCGCGTCACGATCATGAAGGGAGGGGACTACATGCGGCTCCTCCCGCTGATACAGGAGGGCTCGAACTCACCTGATTTCGGCAACACGCTGTACAGCAAGATACTGCTCGAGCAGGATGAGGGTGGGTTGCCTGACATCGACCGGGTGATTCTGGCGGGCGACGCAGATATGCCCTCGGCGATAGAGTTCTTCTCAGAGAAGTTTTCCAACGCCAAGGTAGAGACCATCAAGTATGGCAAGTTCGTTGGGACGGAGATGGAGCCCTCGAAGATTCCAGCGCCTCTGCCGAGCTTCGCCTTGGCCCTTGCCCTGGCGAGGAAATCGCTCGAGCCGACTAATCCCAGCTATTATCACACCGATTTCACGCCCGATTACCTGAAGGAAGCGCAGAAGCCGTTCAAGATAGCGTGGCACGGTCTTCTGTCCCTCCTTGTGATCTTCACGATGAGCCTCCTTCTGGTCATCAAAGGTGGCTACAACTACGTCGAGATGCAGGACCTCAACGAGGACACCTACAATCACAACCGCCTGACGAAGCTCGCACAGCCGCTTCTTTATGAGATCGATATGCTCAACGAGAAGATCTCGCTTCACGAGAGTGAGATGAAGCAGCTGGCTGCTTTGGCACAGAACTCCCGCGTCTGGAGCGATTCTCTGCTCAAGCTCTGTGACCTTGCAGAGCGTTGCGACTCTCTATGGTTCACGAGCATCAAATCATCAGAGGACAGGGGCTATTTAATAACAGGCAAATCTCGCACGCGGGACAAGATAACCGCTCTTGCCAGCGGATTTGAGAGCTCTTTCCTGGATACAGTCGCGCGCGGGAAGATCCGCGATTATGGCGTTTGCGATTTCGTGCTGCGAGCCAAGTTCCCCGACGCATTGGAGCCTGGGGCCTATTTGGCGATGGTCAAGGAACATAGCAGGGACGGCTTCGGATTCAAGGGCCAGGGGCACGAGGGCACGCAGCCTGGCTCGGCCTTTGTTGCGACTCCGAATCTGGCTATGTCGGGCCCGCAGATGCCGCTGGGGCTGGAGCAAGGGCTCTTCGCAGACCCCCTCTCGACTAGTGCGCAGGGCCCGGAGATGTTCAGCGCCATGCTCAGGGTTGGACTTGACGCATACCTCGCACAGTCTGAGCGGATTGCCAATAGCCCAACACTCGTGAGGCTAAGGGCCGAACAGGAAAGTTCCGAGGCACAGCTTAAAAAGCTCTGGGAACAGAAGCGGTTTCAAGAGGAGCAAAAGGTCGCAGCTGCCAAGAGATCGGTCGATGAGGAATACCTCGGGCCGAAGGCAAAACCATCGCGGGCACCTGAGGTCTTGGGCCCATTTCCAGAGCAAGATGTGAAATCCAAAGCAACGGACAAGGCTGATAGGCCCAAGAAGAAAACTAACGAAGCGGCTCGGAAAAAGCAGGAAGAACACCTCCCCGCTCCGCCTGTTAAGGCCAAAGCCGTCGAAGAAGATGCTCAACCGGCCAAGAAAGAGGATGTCAAGCACGAGAAACCGGCGACCGCCAAGATGCAGGTAACAAACGAGCGCGCCCCCCAAGCAGCCGATGACGATTACGATCGGGCACTTGAGCTGTTCAAGTCCGGCGATTACAGGCAGGCGGCGGCCCTGTTCAACCGCATCCTCGCCTCGAGCAAGAGTCGCGTGATGGACTGCAACATCCACTACTGGCTGGGGCATTGTCTTTACAGCATGGGCAACTTCGAGGGGGCTGTTGCGGAGTTTGAACAGTCAAAGCACTGCGAAGACAAGAGCATGGCGGATGGCGTGCTCTTCATGCTCGGCAATTGTCTTTTGAGGCTGGGCGACGAGAAGCGTGCGGGCGATGAGTATGCCGAGCTGCTGAGGGATTATCCCAACAGCCGTTTCGGGCAGATCGCCCAGGCGAGAGCGAGGACGTTGGATCAACCGTAGTGCTCAAGAAATGGTAAGGGAGATGTAAGGTGAGTAACGCACTAAGAAGCACGATTGTAATCGGCGCCATCTGGCTGGTCCTGCTGCTTGTGGGAGGCTGGTATGTCTATTATAGCCAGGCCGATGAGCTGGGCGCCGTTCGCAAGGAGAACAAGGAAGCGCACGAGGCCTATGACAAGATGCAGGCAAAGGTCGATAGCCGCGGGGAAGTCAGGGCCACGCTCGCAAAACTAACAGACCATTGGTATCAGCGCAAGAAAATAATCCCTGTGGCGGACAACGCTAGAACGTCATATAACTATTTCAATTGGATAAGCCAACAGTCTGGCCCTATGCTGATGTTCGATTTTATGGTGCTCTCAGAGGCTCCGGACGAATCGCCCCCCTCAAGAACATACCAGCTACGCGGCGAGGACACGTTCGAGAACCTGTTTGACTTCATCTACTATCTTGAGCACGAGCCACTGCTCTATAAGATCGGGCAGATCAGCATCGACGGCGCATCGATCGGCCAAAACGACGACGGGGACGTCCTCGGTGTGAGATTCGACATGCAGATCAAGGTCTATTATGGGACATCGTCCTCCCTTGACCAGTCGTTCTCGCCTCGCGTGGTCCAAACCGTGCCTAAACAGATAGACCCGTTCTATCCACTGATACTCGACAACCTGCCGAAGAACACGCGAGGGCTAGTCCTGGTTGACGAGTCGAAGCTACAGGCGCTGACCAAAGATACCGCATTCATAATTGATCAGAAGAAGAACCTGGTGACGCTGCATGTCGGCGACGAGGTGTTCCTGGGCTACTTGACCAAGATCGATGTCCAACAGAACGAGTGCGTTTTCACACTCAACTTGGGCGGAGTAATCGAGAAATACAGCATGGAGCTTAATTTTAAAAACCAAGAGGGTGGAAACAGATGAGAAGGGCAATAGCGGTCTCAATGTTCATTGTTATGCTGCTGGCAGCTTTCTGCTTGGCAGGGCCAGCGCTTGAGGGCAGCAAGCACACGTTTGTTCCAAAGGAGTATCCTATTGAGCACACGTCACCTGACGAGATGGTCTCGTTGTCATCTGGCACTCCGTTTGCTCAAGCCTTGTTCATTCTGTCCAAGTTCAGCAACAAGTTCGAGAAGAGAGTCATCATCGATCCAGCGAAGCACAAAGGCAATATCGGGGTCGATATAGACAACATGCATTGGAAGAAGGCTTTCGAGATGGTCCTGCGGGCCAACGGGATCTGGTACGTCCGCTACGACACATACTATGAAATCGTGGAGCCTACGAGCGAGCCGGAGAAGACGAAAGGTGGAACTAAAAAAGAAGGAGTCACGGCCGATACCCGTGAGATCAGAATCAAGGCAACCTTCTTCGAGGGCGACAGACGAGTTATGCGCGAGCTCGGTATCGATTGGACCACTGTCAGGAACGGGAGTCTGGCAATAGGCGCGATGAGCTCCGGTGCTCAGAGGGTGAGCGAGAACATGTTCTTGGCGGGACTGGCCAAGACTTTTTACGACGGACGTGCGAGCGTTGAGGTCCTTCTGAGCACGTTGGAGCTTGCCGAGAAGGGGCGGATCATTGCAACTCCTGAGGTTGTGGCGACCGCTGGCAAGCCGGCCAAGATACTTGTCGGGCAGGAATTCGCCGTGAACACGAGGGATTATGCTGGAAACATTATTACCACCTTCTACGAGACGGGAACTATCCTGGAAGTTACTCCCTCGGTTTTCAAGGGCAAGAAGGGTGAAGAGTTCATTAACCTGGCAGTAAAGGTAGAGCGGTCAAGCCTCGTTGATCCGGTCAATGTCACGATCAACAAAACTGAGGCCAATTCATCTATACTTCTTTACAGCGGTGAGGATACGGCAATAGCTGGTCTTTACTCGACCGAGCGGTCTAGGCAACGGCAGGGGATTCCCTTTCTGAAGGACCTGCCGTGGTGGGTTCTCGGCATAAGATACGTCGCAGGTTACGACCGCATGGAGAAGAAGGACAAGGAGCTGGTCATCCTTCTCCACGCTAGCCTTCTGCCCAAGCTCGCAGAGAGGCTGAGCGCTCCGCCGAAGGACACGGATTTCAAGAGGCTTCAACGGGAAACCGAGACCACCATCAAATCTTTCTGGCCGAGGCCCGGCGAGGGCGAGAACGACGAGGCAAAACTAAAAGACTGAGGGTTATACGCCGGGGGGCTGGTGCTCCCCACGAGGCGCGCGGACGACATTTTGAAGGGCAGACATGTCGAGGCTGTCCCATAAGTCGAATGTGGAGTTGCGTAGGGGCGGAGCTTGCCTCCGCCCATCTATATATTCGGGCAGACACAAGGCCTACCGCTACATATAGTATGTCCGATTGCGCCATCCCGGGGCGTGTCTCTTCAGAACATACTCATTGGACAGCCTCACAAGCCCCGCCCCTACGCAGGTTGCACCGTCTGGCGGTGCGCCTACATGATGGTGCGCAGCGCAGAGACAAATCCGTCAAAAAGGATCAAGGGCGGCAAAATCTATTTTTGAGGGTTGACAAGGTGGAGGCGGATGTGTGATACTTTCCCGGTGAGGTCCCACAATGCGCCTGGGGGTGCGTGAGGTTCCACGCAGAGGCGCACAGACCTTTTGAGGGAAGCGATGAAAATCGCGGAAATTTCTCGGAACAGTTTTCGGGACGATGAGGCCGACGAGGCTGACTTTTCAGCCCTCGCCCGGCTGCATGCAGCTTCTAGATTCAGCGATAGTCTGACATCTCAGACACGTCAGAGGGCAGTTCTTACTTTCCGTAGTGCGTGCTCTGTTCTTCGCCCAGATATGCGAGAGGGTAGAGCCCAATCCGACAGGCAGCCTAATGACGGAGTCTCGTCGTGTTTTTACGTTTCCGTCCGGGCCTTTCCTGTTGTACGCGGGAAGAGGGCTCGTGGTTCAATCAGACCACGAGGCCCTCCTATTCGCCCCGCGCGCCATTTTTTCAAATGGCAGCAAGCATAAGACAAATGTCTCACGTTGATAAGTGAGTGACAAGAACGTTGGCAGACTTCAAGGTCTGCACAGAACATAAGGAGAGATTAAATTGAAAACGTCAAGAATAGCTCTTGTTATCGGGGCCCTGGTACTTGGCGTTGCGCTGCTTGCCTTGGCTTATGACGGCCTTTACGGTGGATACGTGGATCCGACATCAGGGGACACCTCGCAGGTTTTTGAGTATCACGTCTATTGGTCGGGTGTCGGCGAGCCTCCCACGGCTTATGTGCACATAGACGACGATTGGGAGGGCATCATGATGGACTACGACCAGGCGATAGGCGGAAGTCACGGCTACAAATACTCGACGACGCTTCCGAGCGGCGATCACGGATTCTATTTCACCGACTCGATGGGAGGTCGGGACCCGAACGGCGAGTTCCAATACGTAGGGCCCGATGTAGACTAGGGGACGGCAAAGAGAGTATCGGATTTGACTGAGATAGTTTAGCTAATCGAACGGGTCGGCTCAGGCCAAAAGCTGTGGCCTGGGCCGGCCCACTAACGAAAGGAGACAATTGGATGAACGCGAGAAGATTCATTCAGAGCTTGACTGTTGTGGTTGCTCTTCTGTTTATCGGCTGGCCAGCTCAAGGCTCAGACCAGGCGAGCTGGCCGATGTTCCAGTACGATCCGCAGCACACGGGCATCGCGCCGGTAGCAACGCCGGAGTTGCTAAACCTGCGTTGGAAGGCGGCGTGCGGCATCATAGGGAACAGTCATTTAGTGATAGGCCCCGAGGAGACCATTTGGGTCGTAGGTATAGACCGGGTTACTGCCATTACGAGGGATGGCGACGTAAAGACTGGTTTCGTTATTCCTGTTCAGGATTTTGGGATGTGTGTTCACGGGGGCTCGTTTGCTATCGGCGAGGGCGGCAGACTCATCGGCCTGGCGAGCAAAACCACAGGTGGAATCGACAGGCCGGCCGTGCTCTTCGCGGCTTCTGCGGAGGGCGAGCTGGAGTGGGCGCTCGAGCTGAACGGCGACGCCGGGGGCGGCTCTCTGCTGACATTGGGCCCGGACGGGTCCATCTACGTGGGCTTATGTGGACAACCGGACCAAAACAGGCTCTGTGCAGTCTCTCAAGAGGGCGAGCTCCTCTGGTCCTACACACATCCTAGCTCTGTAACAACGATTCCGGCCGTGGACCCGGCGGGCAACGTCTATTTCGGATGCGACGACGGTTTTCTGTATTGCGTGGATTCGGATGGCTTGAGATGGTCGTTTGACGAGATAGTCAGCAAGTTCGGGGTGGATTCGGCCCCTACTATCGACGAGGCGGGCAACATCTACCACTTCGCCAACAAGTCAGGTCTCGTTGTCTTAAATCCTGATGGCACGCTTAAGAATCACTATACGCTCAACGGCTATTCCTACACGAGCCCAGTCCTGCTCCCCGGTAGTTCGGTAGGTTTTCTCTGCACCGACCCGGACCTGACCGGCAACACGTTGTTCACGCGACTCGGCCCCGATGGCCAGGAGGAGTGGACAGCGCAGCTTTCTGGGTCCCCGCTTTGCAGCCCGGCGGCTGATGCTGCCGGCAACGTCTTCGTCTCCGGCTCGTATGGCCCGGCGATGGAGCCGAATACCTGCTATCTGGTGAAACTTTCCCCGGAAGGCACGCTTGCTACGATCTACACTACGGAGAAGACCTTCTATAACGAGGTCTCGGGGCCGTGCATAGGTGAAGACGGGACGGTTTACGCCTATCTCAACGGGGCACTCCACGCATTCGGAGAATTCGGCCAGCTGCTTACGTTCGGAATCTCGAGCCAGGGGGGTTACGCCCTCGGATTGGGCCCCACTCAATCTGCCTCGATTCGCCTGATGAATCCTGGCCCTGACCTGGATGCTGACTGCTACGTAGCCTATCGGAGGGTCGGAGGCGATGAGCTGTTCTTCTATCCCTTCTGGTCCAGCTTTCCGGAGAACTGTGCCCTTGAGTTCAGACCTATCCCAGCAGGCGCCACATTCGACGAGATTGAGCTCGCCCACATCGTCACTGGCGGCCTTGCGCCGGGCGAATACGAGTGGCTCGCCGGGCTCTTTGAGCCGGGCACATTCCAGGCCATCTCGCAGGTAGCATTCTCCAAGTTTTTCGTCTATGGCGCGCCCACGAGAGGCGAGATGGGTGATTACTCGACGGCGACTGCTCCGCAGCTTGCGCTCAGCGGCGACCAGATGGGGACGCCGCCGACGGTCGCTGTCCGGACGAATAAGGAGACGTACGCCGCAGGCGAGGTTCTTGACCTCTCGCTGCGCCTCGAGAACGAGGGGATGGGGATGTTTTTCGACCTTTACATTGCTGCAACCTTAGATGACGACCCGGACGGGACTCTGTTCTTCTTCCCCACGTGGCAGACCGACCCGGGCTTCACGAACATCTCGTTTCTGCCGCTCGGCCAAGGCGCCTCGCTTCCGGACTGGACTATCATGCACCTTCCGCTTCCGGATGCGCTTCCGAGGGGAGGCTACCGGTTCCTTGCGGCGTTCTTCTACCAGGGAACCTTCAATCTAGCGAGCGACGTCGCCGAGGCGCACTGGACGCTGATGTAACCCGGATAATTTACAGATGTCAGGCTTGCAGATGCATGGCACGCTCTAAGAAGGCTGTCAACTAAGAGGGTTTCAACGGGGATGACGCAGCGGGGTATGCCTTGTGTCTGCCCGAATATATAGATGGGCGGAGGCAAGCCCCGCCTCTACCCAACCTCTCCAACCTCTTGAAACAGCTCGTTCTTGGCGGCGGCGAGAAGCTGCGGCCGAGTCGAGAGCTCAAGCGCCGTCAACGCAAGCACTTTTGCCGCCGTCGCGGCGCACTGGATACCCTTCTTGGACCCTGCCCTCGCGGCGAACTCCTCGGTGTGGCTCAAGACCCCCTCAAAGCCCTTGCTGATCACGGGATGGATCACCGGAATAAACCTACTTACGTTTCCGATGTCGTAGGCGCCGGGCGCCTCGGGCGGAGCCGAAAGCGCAGCTAGACCCTCATCTCTCAAGTAACGCTCGCAGACCTTCCCGATCGTCTGGTTCACCAGCAGCGGCTCGTATCCCGCCTCGTAACGGCGCATCGAGAAACTACAGCCCGAGACGTGAGCCGCGTCCCGCACGCACCGCAAGACCTCGTGCATGAGGCGCCTCAGCAAGGGTTGGGTCTTTGCCCTGAAGCTGAATCTCGCGACCGTTCGCGTTGGTATCAAGTTTGGGCGCTTCCCACCTTCCAGGATGACGCCCGGAAAACTTATGCCCGAAAGGCCCGATACTGCCGACGGAATCGCCTGGAATAGGCCGGCAACTGCCAGGACCGGGTTCGGTCCAGGGTCCTGAGCGATGCCGGGGATACGTTCTGGGTAAAACACGATCTCCGTTGGAGCCGTCGCAACCGACCTGAGCGAGCACACCCTCGTCTCGGGACCCGGATGGAACATCATGGCCGCGTCCAGCCCCGCAAGATGGCCGGACCTCAGAAGAGATACCTTGCCGCCGAACGTCTCCTCGGCCGGAGAGCCTATCACCCAGACCTCGCCTCGTGGAGCATTGAGGCTTTTGGCCAAAGCTAGCCCGGCCACGAGGCTTGCCGAGGCGATGAGGTTGTGCCCACAGGCATGGCCAAGCTCGGGCAACGCGTCGTATTCGCAGAAGAGCCCGATCTGCGGATGGCCGCCCTGGCCGAATGAGTATCTCGCCAAGAACGCCGTCGCAAGGTTGGCCACGTTTCTCTCCACCTTGAAACCGCCCTCGGAAAGCAGCCCCATAAGTAGCGAACAAGCCCTGCTCTCCTCGCCGGACAGCTCCGGGTCCTCGAAGAGCTTTCGGCTGACTCGGCGGAGCGTTGGAGCCAGGCTCTCCAGCGAGTCTGTCAAGCGACTCGCCGCAAGTCGAGAGTCAGACGGCGGCTTCCCGGCCACGCTCACCGCTCGAGATCGTCCTCGGCAGGCCTTTTGTCGCTTCCATGCTCTTCGGACTTGCCCGAAACTTTCTCCTCTGCAAGATGAGATTCGGTCTCCAGCATGGATTCAACCTCCGAGGCGCCATCGAAAGTCTGCGTATTGAGCCCCTGCGAAGAGGGCCTGTCGTCGGCACGACCTTCGGCCTCTGGCGCTATCTCTATGTCAAGACTCGAGGCCGCGGTCGCCTCGTCCTCCGTGATGGGCTCGCCCTCTAGGTCAACGTTATGATCCCCATCGTCCAGATTATCATCGGCCCCAGCCAGAAGGTCAGTCGTGTGACGCTCCTCGCGCATCACATCAGCTCGCACCTCCAGCTCTGAGCGAAAAAGGTCCAGCCGCGCCTCGTCATTGTCGAACCTGGCGTTGATAGCGGACACGCTCGACGACAACTTCCTCTCCGATTCATCAAGAGCGCTCTTGAACCTCTGCATCTCACGGTCGGTTTGAAGTTGGACCCGCACGTGCTCGCGAACCAGCTGCGAACAGAGTCGCACGAGATACGTGTTTATGCGGTTCTGCCTGGTCACAAGGAAATCGGTATAGAGCCTCACCATCCTTCTCATCATTCGCTTCATCATCCTCAATGGGCCGGCGACCAGGCTGGCCCGGTGGGAAGTGATCTTGTACTCCTGGGTAAGGTTCCAGTCGGCGCCCGACATCGCCCGCAACACATCGTCATTGGCGACAGCCTCTCTCACGAACTTGGCCGCAAGCGCCTCGCCGGCCCCCGTCGTCTGTTCGCCGGACAGATTCGTCGTATCGATTATGCCCTTTGTCGGCGGCCCATGCATCTCTCGATCGAGCTCGGACGCACGCTGAGACAATCGCCTCATTATCCGATCGACGCTTATCTCGTCGTCCTTGACCGAGACCAGGTCTGAGCGCGGCGGCCCGTTGTGTGTGTTCTGCTGGCTGGGACGGCGCCCTCTTGAAGACCGTCTCCTTCTCGAAGACGAGCCACGTTGCTGGTCGGGCTGCTGTTCAGGAGACCTCGAACCACCGGGCTGCTGCTCAGAAGACCTCGAACCTCCGGGCCTCGGGCTCTCACCTTGTCTCTGATTGGGCATCTGCTGTTCAGGCCGTCTCTGGTCGGACCGCGGCCGCCTCCTCCTCGAGGATGACCTCCGCCGTTGCTCGGACACTCTCTGGTCTGGGCTTCCCTGGCCGGAGCTGTCTGTTTGCTGTGCGCCATTCTTGGGCTTACTGTTATGTGCATCTTGTTCTTGCATAGAATCTCCGTCTTTCAATCAGATGTATCGTTTGTAACCTCGATGCGGAAGAACCTGCGCTTGCCAACCTTCAGCGTCATGCCCGACTCAACTCGGATGTCCGGCGCCACCGCGTCCACCGGCGCCCCGTCTATCGAGACGGCGCCTTGCCTGACAAGCCCTATCGCGCTGGAATTGCTGCTCGCGGCATCCGCGAGCCTGAGCAGCCTCGCTATCCATACCTTGCCCTCTTTGAGGTCCTTTGATAAAATCTTGACAACCGGCATCTCCCGAGGCGACTCCTTTTGCTTGAAGACTCGCTCAAAATCCGAGGCCGCAAGCTCCGACAACTCCTTGCCGTGATACATCGCCACGATCCTTTTCGCCAGCTGGAACTTCACGTCCCGAGGGTTCGCCTCGCCGTCTGCAAGCGCCCTTTCAAGCCGCCTAATTTCGTTGATCTCATAGTCCGTGGCAAGCCGTAAGTAGTCCACGAGAAGCCCATCCGGTATCGACATCGTCTTCCCGAACATCTCCTGTGGACTCTCCGCAATACCGATGTAGTTGCCAATGCTCTTGGACATCCGCACCGTGCCACAAATCCCTGTTAATATCGGGACAAGCAGCCCAATCTGCCGCTCCTGTCCCATCTGCTCCTGCAATTGCCTACCCATCAAGATGTTGAACGTCTGCTCCGTGGCCCCAAGCTCCACATCTGCGCGAACCATCACCGAATCATAGGCCTGCATCACCGGATACATAACCTCGTGAAGGCTGATCGGCTGCTTCTTCGCTAGTCTCTTCTCAAAATCATCCCTCTCAAGCAGGCGGGCCACCGTGAACCGTGAGGCGAGCCTCAGCACGTCCGCAAACGCTAACTCCCTGAACCACTCACCGTTCAGCACTATCTCAGTCCGCTTGGGGTCCAGTATCTTGAATACCTGCTCCCTGTAAGTTGCGGCGTTATGCTCGATCTCCTCGTACGACAGCTGCGGCCTGGTCTTGTTCTTGCCCGAAGGGTCGCCAACCATCGCTGTATAGTCCCCAATGATCAGAACGCCAGTATGGCCAAGGTCCTGAAACGCCCGCATCTTCCTAAGGACAACAGTGTGCCCAAGATGAATGTCAGGCGCGGTCGGATCGACCCCCAGCTTAACCCTAAGCGGCCTCCGCTCTCGCTCAGAACGAGCCAGCTTCGCGCGGAGCTCCTCCTTGGTGAAGACCTCCGCTACACAAGAATCGAGCAGCCGCTCGAGCGCCAGCTCTACGCTCACAGGTCCGGGCATCTAATCTGCGACCGCCGAGCGCTTCATCTCCACGAACTCCCTCTCGAGCTCGCTCTCCCCCACCATGTCGCCCTCCCCCTTCAGGCTGCTGAGGTATTCCTTGTGCATCTCATTAGCTCTTCTGGCAAGAGCATTGCGCCTGAGCTTGTCCACAAGCCTCGAAAAGCCGCTCCCGTCTATGACCGACTCGCAGAAAGCAAGCTGGGCGATGAAGCTCCTCTCGCTATCGCCCTCGAACTTATCCAGAAGTCCGGACAGCGTTACCTCCTTACCTGAGCGGCACGCCGAGAAACAACACTCCACTAGCTCCCGCAAGAAATCGCTTGTTATCAGGCTGGGCTCAACGCTCTCGGAAGCGGTCCTCAACGCCTCATTGTGCGTAACGATCATTCGAACTAGGTCGCGCTCCTCCGCGATGAACTGTCTCTCCTTCAGAACCTGAATCTCCTCACCGACCTTTGAGCGGCCAGATAGCTTGTGCAGCTCCGCAAAAACGATCTCCTGGTCCACGCTCAGCTCGTCCGCCAGCATCCGGACATAGTGGTTGCTCTCGACCAGCGTCAGCCTCGAAAGCGAGGGCAACACCTCTTTGAGCGCCGAGAGCTTGCCATCAACTGTCCCTACGTCGAACTCGCGCAGCGTCTCCTTGATAAGAAACTCTGGAAAGGCAGGCGCCTGCCGAAGCGCCTCCAGAAGCTTCTCGCCCCCAACTCGCTTCACGTAATCGTCAGGATCGTCCTCGCCAGGCGCCTTGAAAACACGAGGTCTCAGACCCTCCCTGCTGAAAACGTCGAAACTTCTCAACGACGCGCTCGTGCCAGCTCTGTCCGCGTCGAAGAACACTACCGGACGTTCCGTGTACCTCTTGATCAAGCCACATTGCTGAGGCGTGAGCGCCGTCCCGCACGTTGCGACCACGTTTCTTATTCCGGCCTCGAAAAGCGCTATCACGTCCATGTAGCCCTCAACGAGCACAACGAAGCCCTCGCTGCGCACAGCATCCCTCGCCTGATGCAATCCGTAAAGCGTCCTGCCCTTGTGATAGACTAGCGATTCGGGTGAGTTGAGATACTTGGCGCCCCTGTCCTTCTCCCCCTCGAGGTGCGCACTCGAAAGAACCCTCCCTCCAAATCCGCGCACATTGCCTGCGACATCAACGATTGGGAAGATTATCCGCCCCCTGAAGCGATCGTAAGAGCTTCCCTGCTTGCCCTTTGAGGCCAGCCCGACGGTCTCTAGAAGCTCCAGACCGCTGCCCTTCTTGCCGAACTTTCCGCAGACATCGTCCCAACTCTCCTTTGCGTAGCCAATCCCGAACGTCCTTATGGCGTCGTCACCCACGCCGCGCTCTTTGAGATACTCAAGCGCTAGCGAACCCACCTCGCCATCAATGAGATTCCGCTGAAAATGCGCCGCAACCTTCCTGTTGAGATCGAGGAGAGCCTGCCTGAGCCGGGCTGTCTCATCGATCTTTTCGCCGTCCTCTGTCCTAAGCGGAACGCCATATCGCGTCGCTAGCGCGCGAACAGCCTGCCCGAACGTTAGCCCATCGATCTTCATAAGGAAGGTGAACACGTTGCCGCCCTCGCCACAGCCGAAACACCGAAACATCTGACGGCTCGGATTCACCATGAAGGAAGGGGTCTTCTCCTTGTGAAATGGGCAAAGCGCCTTGAAGTTCTGGCCTGCGGGCCTCAGCGTGAGGTATTCGGAGATGACCTGCACGATGTCAGCCTTGTCCCTAACCTCGTCGATCACGCCTTGGGAGTAGTATCTCTTACTGCCCAACTCTCTCGCCCCTCATCAAGCAAAGCCCGCACTAAAGTATGTGCGCACCAGAATTATCATAACGCACGCCGGCCCTTGACTTCAATGTCATCCTTAACCGTCATCATTAATCCGCGATCTCGAAGGCTGTCGCATTATTATGTTTTCTTGCCGCTACGGTGCGGTTGACAACGTTGACAACGTGACCTCTTTCGCAGACCTGCGCGTCTGCCGCATGCACGTTCACGCCCGAACACATCGGCGCTGCCCGACAGACGTTGTCCGGAGATTATGGGCAGCCTCGTCAAGCACTACGACGACAGGTCTCGGTCAGGAAATGTGCTTTCGAAACCAGGCCGCCTCCTCAAAAAGCCCCTCCTCAAGCGTGTATTTGGGGGAATAGCCGAAGTCTGCCCTCGCCTTTTCACAGCTAGCGTGTGTGTGTGTAACGTCGCCTCGCTGTCTCTCGACAAATTGTGTCTCGATCGAGGTGTCCAGGACCTTCTCCAGGAGTCGGATGAGGTCGTTCACGGTTATCCGAGAGCCGCCGCCGATATTGTATGGGACATTCTCAGCGTTCTTGGTGGCGGCGAGCATACAGGCCTCGACCACGTCAAGGACAAACGTGAAGTCCCTTGTCTGGGTGCCGTCCCCGAACACCTCGACCGGCTGGCCCTTGAGCGCCGCTAAAATGAACTTGTGGATGGCCATGTCGGGCCTTTGGCGCGGGCCGAACACGGTGAAGAACCGCAGGCTGACGACCGGCACCCCGAAGTCTTTGGCGTATATGCCGCAAAGATGCTCGGCCGCGAGCTTCGTAACGCCGTATGGCGAGATCGGGTTCAATGGATGGCCTTCTGTGACCGGAAGCTCCTTGACCTCGCCGTAAACCGACGAGGATGATGCATAGACGAACTTGGTCAGGCCCTTGTCTTTTGCGGCCTCTAGAAGCTCCTGAGTTGCCTCGATGTTGAACCTGCTGTAGTCCTTGAAATGGTGGCCCCAACTCGCTCTGACGCCCGCCTGAGCTGCGAGATGAAATACGATGTCAACGTCCGAGAGCAACGTGTCGAGGTCGATCTTCAGCAGGTCGCCCTTTATGAGCCTGAATCGAGGGCTGCGATCGAGGTTCGCGACATTGCTCTTTT
>DATLAJ010000096.1 GCA_035527515.1 bacterium | reverse complement strand
ATTTCGTGGCGCCACGAAATTGATCCACACTCTCTCCTATAGCGACTTCACGTCTTCGACGCCCGCCTGATGCAGAATCTGCATAGCGTTGGTCTTGACCACGTCGTCCTTGAAGCCGGAATCCTTGAAGACCACTCGCATTATCTCCGGCTTCAATTCCTCTTTCAGCGCGGCAATGCCCTCCACGACGTCCAAGGTGATGTCCTTTGCCAGGCAGACGATGAGCGCCCCAGCGCCGATGATATGAACCGTCTTTCCCGCAATCTCGCGCCTCTCAATCGGGACGGCCAGGTCAAGGCCATACTTGAGCAGGAGCTCGTAGAGCACGTCCGCCTCCGTCCGATCCGGTTTGATGTTCTCGATCGCGTCGAACAGGGCTGGCTCCAAGTTGTCGAAGTCGGCGTCCCACGGCCTGATGTTGCTTGCGTCGAGCTTGAAGACCTTGAAGCCGAGGTCAAGGTCGGCCCTCTCCTCGGCCATGCCAGGCAAGTCCCCGGTCGAGTTGTCTGCTCTCTCCGCCCGCTCCGATTCGATTCTCTTGATCACGCGGCGGATGCGCTCCTTCCCGATATCCGCAATGGTTCCGTAACCAGCTTTGAATGCCTCTGAACCCTCGTCACACGGCTCAGGCAACTGCACCATTATGAACTTGCGGTTCCCACCGGGTTCCTGGGGTAGCTCGAGGACCGCGTGCGCGGTCGTGCATGCTCCGGCGAAGAAGTCGAGGATGATACCATCAGGACAGCTTCCAACGGCGAGTAGATGCCTCAGCAAAGAGGCCGGTTTAGGGTTGTCAAAAATCGCGCCGCTATTGTCCTGAAAGATAGTCCTCAAATCGTTCCGCCCGTTTGAAGTGCCCCCCACGGCCTTATTTCCAAGCAGGGTCCTAGGCACAATCCCTCCACTCATCTCAGAGAGGAATTTCTTCAGCCTTGGCTCCCTATAGGTGAAATCCTTCCCCCAATACAGTCTTCCCTCAGATACATGCTTCCTAAAGACGCTCTCTTCATATGCCCAGGATTTTTCTCTTGGCCGTATTTCTTCGTTGGTTCTGGGGTGCACGATTACGTAGTTCAGATTTGGCCGCTCTGATGGCGCTTTGGGCCCGTGATACGATACATCCATCCAATCACCACGTGGATCATTGTCGGGATTGCTATACCGGGCCCGTGCCTCTTTCGTATATGGCAGGCGATTTATTGCACTTCCCAATTCATCTGAGCTGCGGCAATAGCAGAGAATCGTCTCGTGAACCGAACTGACGCCTTCAATGTTATTGCTCGTCGTATATTTCTTCTCCCACACGAAGTCTGCCGCGAAGTTCTCTTCCCCGAAAACCTCGTCACAAAGCTTTCTTAGGTTCGCCGATTCGTTGTCGTCAATCGAGATGAAAATCACCCCATCAACGCGCAGGAGGTTCCGAGCGAGCCTCAGCCGAGGATACATCATGTTGAGCCAGTCCGTGTGATAGCGGCCGGAAGTCTCAGCATTGGTAGAGAGCCTCCGGCCCTCTCCGTCCGTTTGGCCGGTCAGTTCCATGTAGTTCTTGATGCCATCGCGGAAGTCGTCGGGGTAGATGAAATCGTTGCCCGTGTTGTATGGGGGGTCGATGTAGATCATTTTGACTTTTTTGTGGTAGGACTTCTGCAGGAGTTTCAGCACCTCCAGGTTGTCGCCCTCGATGAAGAGGTTCTGCGTTGTATCCCAGTTGACCGACTCCTCTGGGCACGGCCTGAGTGTCCCCGTAGAAGGTGTCTGGGCGAGGCGCCGTGCTCGTGCTTTGCCGCTCCAGGTGAAGCTGTATCGCTCGTCACGGCCATCTATGTGGTCGCCAAGCGTCTCTCGGAGAGTCTCGAAGTCAATCCTCCCTTCAGTGAAGACTTCTGGGAAGAGCTCCCTCAGCTTCTCAATGTTCTTTTCCACGATGTCCGGAGTGGAGCCGCCTGTCTTCCGGTCCAGTTTTTCCATGTGCGTTATCCTCCTGCCTAAAGCCCGGCAGCCAACTTCTGCAATTGTTTCTCCAGTTCCTTCATCTTCCTGTGTAGTTCCACCTGCCGATTGAACCGCTCTTCCTTCTTGATGGCAACCCTGTAATCAGCGATCCTGCCCTCCAGTTCGTGGCAGACAGCCAGCCGCTCGCGCCGCAGCTCATTCATCGCCACTGGAGCCCATCTGTCTTTCAAGGGATTGACGCACCAAACCCATAACATAGGGCAGCTCATCCACTGAGGCCAGGCCGATCTCGACCTCACCATTTCCCCAGCGGCCGAGATTAGACACATCCTTGCAGATACCCTTTGGATCAACGATCTCGGAGAATCGCATATTGAGCGACAGCCGCAGGCGCTTTGCCTGTGGCACAACGTCCACGACGTTAGTCTCCGCCTTGTAGGCGACGTACTGCTTAAGAAACTCCTCGGTAATGCATGGGTCCAACGCGAGTATCTCCCGGCGGAAGGCTTCGAATAAACTGCGCATCGTCCCCGTGAGTAGGTGCGGATGATCTGCAATCGTGCAACCCGAACGTGAGGTCTCGGGCTTGTATGCCGCCAACACATCGTCCGATAGCTTTGGGGCAGTCCAGACATCAAGCGCCATGCTCGCTAGTTTCTTGGCACGGGTCTTGATGGCGTCCTCGTTCCAGTTGTCGAGTTGGCCGAGCCCCTCATTCAACTTGAGCGGGCTTACCTTGAAGCCGTTCTCCATGTCGCGCTTCTCGGCAAAACTTCGGTCGCCATATTCTGAGTTGCATCCACTGAGCGTTAGATTGCCGAGTGTGTGCAGCCAGGTTTCTTGTATGCGCTCCCAGTCCGCACCCAGTGTTGTCCTCCATGCGGCGGAGAGGTTCTCGTTCTGAGGCAGGATGTGCTCGATGGTGTATTCGTCCACCGATACGCGCTCTTTACGCCCGTGGTTTTCCAGTCGGCGCAGCCAGTAGCTACGACTGCGGAAGTTGTAGAGGTCGCGGGTTCGGATGTCGCGGCGGAACTCGTCATTTGTCGGAAAGCGGCGATAGGAATGCATCCCAAGTAGATGGGCCCGGATGCTCTCAAGATAACGGTCTTTCTTGAGCGCCTTGGTGAAGGTGGCGAATGTCTTGTTTAGTGAATTGGTCGGGATGGCACAGATGGCGCGCCGGAAGACGTATGCTTCGATCAGTCTGACTGCAACCACAAAGTCCTCACCAGAAAGGACGCCATTGTCGTAGTCACGATACAACTCCAACAAGAATGGGTATGCAACATCTACCTTCAGTTCGCGGAGGTCCTGAAAGGCAAGCTTCAGAGCCGGATCGGCCTCCGCCCCCAACGCCATCGCGCAGAAGAAACGGGAAAACTCGCGGATGTCCGCAACAAGCGCCTCCACACCATCTTGAGCAATCTCTGGTGAACGGGCGTGAACCTTGAACGCCTCATACACGGCGCGGACATTTGGAATATCGCCGGTTTTTACCGTCAGGTAGTGGCGCATGAAACGGTCAAAGTGAGTGCCGTAGGCGTCTTGCCCGAAGTCCACTTCCATTGGTCTCCAGTATTGCTCGTAAAGTGTAGTCTGCAATTTTGACTCCAATCCCATCAGGATAAAGTTGCGGATGAGATCGGCTTGGGTCAATTCTCGCCCTGTCGAGTTCATACTCTCGAAAATGAGTTGAGGATTGTCCTGGTCCCGGCAGAGCGCGATATCCACCGCCGTCAGCTTGGCCAGCCCCATGCATAGCGAAACAAGATCACCCTTGCAGGCGGCGATCCAAGACTTGAATAGTGCGAAGTTCTCTGTGACGCGTAGAGAGGGCTCCGACGGCTGTTGGTTTCCGCCGACAACTGCAATAAGCGAGGTTCTGTCCGTCTGCGAAAGGACTAGTTTGTAGTGCCGTTCACCCTCTTCCTCCGGATTAAGCAGGTAGTAATTGCGGAGTTTTCGCGGAGAAAAACCATCCACAGGCTCGCGCTTTGCATCATCAAGTTTGTCCAGCTCCCCAGCCAGCGCGGCGAGTAGAAGTGTTAACGTAGTCAAGCGTTGTTGGCCGTCGATCACAAGCAAGGGTGATTGAATCATTACTTGAGACAGACCCTCTTCGATGTAAACGATGGAGCCGACGAAGTGAGCTGAAATGGCGTCGTTGCTGCCAGTGCGCAGGATATCATCCCAAAGCTGCCGGCACTCCTTCTCCGCCCAGGAGTAGGTGCGTTGGTATATCGGAATGACGAACTGGGGCGACTT
>DATLAJ010000095.1 GCA_035527515.1 bacterium | reverse complement strand
GGCGACGTAAGGAGGGAAGACATCAGCAGGGATGGAGAAGGAGAACCTGAGTGGGTCCATCTGGTTCGGGGGGCAGGCGAGGTCTTGAGCTGTTACGACAACGTCGTAACTCCTCCCCAGCCGGAACGCACATGGGTTCTGGAAGCCTATCACACACCCTCCGTCTGTCCGCTGGGTTATGGCGGCCACGCTCGCGCCATTGATCGTCATCGTCAGCGAGCCCCGGTCAACACCTGTCCCCTCATCCGCTATCACTGCGAAGACAGCAAATGAGCTGTTGGCCCGGGTCACGTCGCCTAGCGGGCCATAGTCTAAAACATGGGGCGAGCTCGTGTCCTCCGAGGCGCCCGGCGAGACCGAGAAGGAGAACTCGCGAGCACCCATCTGATTCGGAGTCTTGTACCTGTCATCGCAAGACACCCGGATAGCGACCTGTGAGCCCGGCGCGAAAGCTTGCTCGGGGCAGAAGCGGACGCTCAGGCAATCCGAGAGTTCATGGCATTCGGCTTCTACTCTGTGGCCGTTGACCATGAGCTCGATGCTGTCCGTATCAACGCCGGCGCCAACGTCGGAGAGCTCGAGCGATATGGCGGTATTGGAGTAAGTGACCTGTGCACCGTCGGCCGGGGCAGACCAATTCATGTGCGGTGGGACCTCGTCAACAAGCCATGCGAGCGCGCGGGATAAGAACTCGTAGCGCATCTCGGGCTCATTCCCAAGACCCACGATTGACTCATAAGGGAAACACGTTACCACGACGCGATAGGGTAACGAGACATCATCGGATGGCACCCGCGCGGCTACGCCGTTTGGCTTGGGCTGGGCTTGGTCTGTGAGGATTATTTCGCAGGCATTGTCGAGGTTCCGCACCAGGCAAGCATACTCCCTCTCTCTTAGGGGTGATTCCATCGAAAGCATGAGTCCAGACGTGATCGGGTCGCCAGATCTGCCCTCCATGAGGAGCGGTCTGGCGTAGTCCTCAAAACCCAAATGCAGGTACTCGTGCATGAAGTCCGCCGAATCAGGCTCCGAAAGCCATTCCGCAAGCCAAAGCGATGAGATGAACATGGCGCCTCCCTCGTCGAGGTACTGCTCGACCCGTCTAGCGGTCTCCGAGACAAAGGGACTTGCGTTGTCCCCGGTCGTCCAGATCACGGCCTTGTAAGATGCAAGCAGCCCGACGGTAGGGGTTGTGGCCTCCTCGTACGTGTCGTATATGTCGTATTCAAGCCCCAGCGTCTCCAGGGCATCCGTGAAGTATGAGGCGCCGGTGGTGTAGTAGTAAACGCGGCTGTCGTCCACCAAGAGGACCTTGTCTTTCGAGTCTCTAGTCTGCACGAGGTCCCGCGCCAGTGCGTGGCCGGAAATCAAAAGCAGCAGAGCTAGAAACGACATAAGGCACGCTCGAGTGCCTAGGGCACGTATGATGGTCCTGTGCCGCCTCCCTGAAAAGATGGTGTCTTTCATCTGCGTTTCCTCAAAGTATCATCTTTGGCTGGCTATCTGGAATGATGCTACTCGCACCATAGAATAGAGCTCAAACGAGTCCGGAACCGCCGCCGCTCCGATAAGCATGTATGCACCGGAAGGAGTCTCCTCACTAACGTGAACATCTGCGATCGAGAAGGAAAGGTCCACGCCGGTCACCGCAAAAAAAGGAAAACCTGACGGTTCGGGTGAAAAGCCGCCGGCCGAGAAAAATAGCAGTGCGTCCTGGGTAGCAAGGGCAAGATACAGGTCCACCCGGACTGATGGTCCCTTATGCTCTAGCCGCGCCTCGATATGGATGTCATCTCCGGGGTAGAATATGTCGGCTCCCACGGATGGGATCAGCGCGGGGTATAGTCTTTTACAGAGCGCGATGTAAACGGTCTGGGTCTCCCCAGCCAGTAGCATGAGGTTGTTGTCTTTGTAGGGTTTGTAGGTTGGCGCCGATACGCTTAGGTCGTAGGTGCGAGCGCGCAGTTTCGGGAACGAGAACTCGCCGTTACCATCGGTATGGACAGTAGCGACAGTGGGAAACAGAGACACGTCAGCAGCCGGGACAGGCTCGCCCGAAACCGCATCCAGAATCCGGCCCGTGAGCGTGGCAGAGGTTGGAACCTCGCCGAGCCTGAAGACACCGCCTCCCTGCGTGCTGGTGTAAAGCACGCTCCCGTCGGCGGAAATGTCGAGGGCCGTTATGGCCCTATTATCCAGCCCAGCGTTTATGTGCCGCCAGACGCCGCCAGCATCCTCAGACACGTAGGCGCCGGTGTGCCAGTCGCCCAGGTAAACCCTATCGCTATTGAGCGGGTCCACGGCTATTCCCCTGACGGTCGCTTCAGCGTCAATACCGACGTTGACCTGGGTCCAGCTAAAGCCGCCGTCCACCGTTTTGAATATCCCCGCGTTCTCGGCGCCGGCATAAAGCACTTCCGGGTTGACGGGGTCAATAGCCAACACCCTTATGTCGTTTCTTGTTACGCCCAATCTAGCGGACATCCAGTGCTGGCCTCCATCGACTGTCTTGTATATCCCCGAATTGAGGGTGCACGCATAGGCAATGTCGGGGTCCTGTGGGTGCACGACAATTCCGTTTATGTTCTTCGTGGTGTCCTGGAGCCCGTCGTTCATCTGAAGCCAACTATCTCCCCCGTCCGTTGACCTGTAAATCCCCATGCTGGGCCGCGTCGTATCGAACGGCGTCGTCCGCTCAAACTCGATAGTCTTGTCGGGTAACCGCGCCCCAACATATATTATCGACGTATCCGAGGGGGCAAAAGCGATCGCCTTAAACCCATGAAGCGAGTAGGGATATGATACCTGGTCCGTGGGCATTACTGCGAGAACTATCTCCCAACTCTCTCCCCAATCCTCTGATCTATAAAGCTCGCCATAGAACTGATCGGCCGCCAGCACCACGTTCGGCTCGTCGGGTTTAACGCACACCGCCGACCACTCCGGTCGAGGCTGATATCTGCCTTGAACGCTTCCCGTTCCTACCCAAGTGAGCCCTCCATCCACGCTCTTGAAGGGGCCAGGTCTGCCGACCGCGAAAACCACGGACGGGTTGTGCGGGTCCATGGACACATCTGTCATCTCAGAACCAGTGAAGCCATTCATGGCGTCCGTCCAACTGCCGCCGGCATCCAGCGAGAGGTAGAGTCCCCCCGTGTACGAGTTCACGAAAACCTTATCCGGGTCAGTCGGATCGATCGTGATCGTTATCGGGACACCTGAATAGACCCCGGGTAAGCCCAGCGCCGTCATCCTCCACGTCTCACCTCCGTCGTAGCTCCGGGCAAACCAATGCTCACACGATGCATAGACGATATTAGGGTCGTTGCAATCGACCTCAACCGCGTTCCAGCAGTGGTACCCTGGTGAGATAGTGGCCCAACTGGCGCCGCCATTGACCGTCTTCAGAACGCTCCCGTGTCTAGGGTTTGGCTCCGAGCCGAAGCCCTGGTGCCTCCCCGTCGCACAGAACAGGATGTCGGGGTCATCCGGGTGTATCGTGAGGCCGCCGACTACAAGGCTGCCCTCGCCATTCTCGTCCAGAAGCCCATTGTTGACGGGAAACCAGGTCTCGCCGCCGTCAACAGTCTTGAGTATCCCCTCCCATCTCACGTCCCAACGGTCGAAGATGCCTGTGGCAGTATAAACGATGTTCGTGTCTATGGGATTGATCATGATATGCCGCACCAGCGCATCGCACTCCAGCACGTTGAACCAGCTCTCGCCTCCATTGACAGTCTTGAATATCATTCCCCTGGACCTGTTCTTACCTATCACCGGCACCTCAACGCCCGTATAAACGATGTCGGTGTCGGATGGGTCGATCGTGAAAGAACGGAAGGACATCGCCTCGAGGTCGGGTATCCCGTTGTCCATTTTGACCCACGTCTCCCCAGCGTCGAACGACTTATACACTCCACGCATCCCAAACGTCCCGCACCACACTATGTTTGAGTCGTATGGGTCAATCCTGCAACAGAAAATCGGAATTGAATCAAGCGAGGGCCCGTACCTGCTGGTTATGCCCTCGTTCTTCGGATACCACGTGTAGCCCCCGTCATAGCTCTTACACATCCCCGCCCACTGGTCCGTCGTGAAAACTATGTTTGGATCGCGGGGATCGATCCGGGTGTCGTATCCAAGACCGCCGGGCGGCCCGAGCAGGTTCGACCATCTATACTGTTTGGGGTCCTGAACAGCGCCCAGCTCTGGCAGGAAGACAAGAACGACCAAAACAGCCAACATCACAACAAATCCTCCGACGGGCGTTCTTAGCAGGCTCGATCGACTCGCTCGTCGCTCAACCTTGGTTGGTAAGCATCCCCCTATCATATCAATCTCCTCCAAAGTGGAACGTCTCGCTTTCGCTGGTCATCAGAATATCCTCGAGCGCTAAGCTCTTGACGTCAGCCTGGTCCTTGAAGACCCGACGATATATCAACTGCGCCTCAACTGTCGCACAGGTAGCGGATTCTGGCAATATAAACTCGTAGGTGGAAAAATCAGACTCAAGCGCCGGGATACGAGTGTCGGAGAGAATCATCGTCTGCCGCCACGATGGCGCGGGGTGATTACCCATCATGTCCACGAGAATCTTGGCGAACATCTTGCCGGGACGCCCGGCAAAGTCGCGAGGCCCGCCGCCGGTGCCCCCATATTCCGGCACGATCTGCTCGCCAAGAAACTCAAGCTCGTTGCCCTGACAATCGAACGCATTAACCAACAGAGTGATGTTCCGTATCGGCCGACCGGTCGGCAGATGATGCCCCGCAAACGCGTTGAAAACCGCCAGCGTCGCAGCGAGCCGGTTGTCCGCTCCTCTTGACGCTGTTATTGATAACGTGGCCGCCTGGTAATGCAGGGAGAGATTGTCCTCGCCCATGATCAGGTGCGACGGGATGGTCTCCGGGGCCCTCTCGCTAGCCTGGCTCAAGGGGGCGAAGTTCGTTGTGATCCCATCCGGCCGGTAGTGGCAGGCCTGGCACTGTATGCCCATCTCTTTGTATTCGCTGGCCTCCCATTCAGGATACGAGGTGTAAGTTGGCACGCCCCAGAACTCGCACGCATGGCACGGTGCGCATATCTCGCTTCTTTTCATCAATGGTAGGAATGTGCTGATGCGACCGGCGTCCTTGATCGGGCCTAAGACGATCCATCGGTCAGGGAATGGACGGCGCAGCTTGATTGCATTGATCCCATACACCGTTCCCAGGTTGGAAAGGTCCGTATCGAATATCTTGTGACAGAAGTCGCAAAAAACGCCCTGTTGACCGAGGGGACTAAGATTCGCCATATCCGAATCGTATGGCGATTCGAGCGCGGCTGATGGCGCGTGGCAAAGCGCGCAGCTGCCAGCCGTGTTGGGGAAATCAAGCTTATAGCCCGGGCCTCTCCCTGGATTCCCATGAATGTCGGCTCCAGTGTAAAGCGTTTGAAATATGACATTGCTAGCCGAACGGGCGTGGAAGTTGTTCGCCCACTGCTGAAACCCAGGGTGCTGGCATTTCATGCAGTTGAATTGGTGGTCGAATATGGACGGCGTCGGTGGAATCCATTCATAATCTTCGTTATCTACTGCCGCTATCGGGTCCAATGTCAAAACGACCCCGGTGGTCGGAGTCAGAACCTCGCCAGCGGTGCAATAATACTCGTATTTCCAGCCAGAGACGTCGAGTCGCTTGCCGCATGGGACCCCTTCAAGGCAGAATCTACCATCCTTGTCGCTCAAGACCTCGTTTGCTGTTGCTCGCATTCTCACTGTGGCAGACGAGGCAGGCCCCTTTTCGTCGAAGATTTGCCCAGAGACGGTGCAATGCTGCGGCTCAAAGCTAAACGACTCGGCGCTGAACGAAATGGTCCGGAAAGCACCTGCCTGACAGAGCAAGCCAAACAGCCAATACTCGCCCTCGGCCAATGCCAGCTCGTGCCTAAGAATAGCTCTGTACACAAGCGTCTTGGGGAACATCTCATCTCGCTCGATGTAAAGACCCCTCGCTGCGGGATGTAAAGAGGAGGGCGCCATCCAGTCCGCCTCGAACAGTCTGCCTTCTTCGACCATCAGGCCCGAGAATGACAGGTCTGGAACCAGGCACAACAACTTCCCGTCCGGCAGCTGGAGCCCAAGATACATATCGACGATTGTATCCTCGCGTGGCGGGCAAATCTCCACATAGAGCCTCAACCAATCCCAAGTGATGTAATCGTACTTCTCCGGGAAGAACCTGATCGAGGGGCCGTTAGCATCCAAAGACGGCTGTGCCCCAACCAGCGCCGTCAAGCAACAGAAGCACAAACCAACGGTTACGAATACTGGCCATTTGATGTGCCGAGCACGGATCATACGGGTATCCTCCTGATTAAGACATGTGTAATTATGCACGATACAGCTATCGAAGGTCAAGTTGAGAGCGAGAGGAGTTTCCCCATTCTGTTCCGAGGCCCGAGCTCAGGGCAGCATTGTGCTCTGGTTAGGCTTCGGGCTGTCGGCCAATCCCCGACAGGGGATTAACGTGAGTAGCCGCAGGTGAAACCTGCGGAAAGGTTTGCGCGAAACCTCCTGAAAAGCGACCCCAAAGGGGTCGAACGATACCATTGGTCTGTCCATTTGTTCGACCCCTTTGGGGTCGGAAAGATGGATTCGGATGCGTCTGTGACCCCGCGTTGCACACGGGGCTACTCATATTCAGCCCCGTTGGGGCTGTCTGTCCTGAATCTGGCGATTCCACTTCTTGAACGTCCAAATCGTCGCCTCACAGCCAATAACACAACCCACAAATACCAAACAATGGGGAAACTCCTGAAGAGCGAGGCCCGAGAAATCAGATTGATGCAAGGAGTCGCTACCATTTGGACTGCGGCGGCCCGACGCCGCTTTCATTGGTGGTGGCTCGACACCACCCTCTCATAGACATCTATCTTCAACCTGGAAGCCGTCATCGAAACAACCGCACGCTTCTTGACAGAGCCCACGCCGCGTCAGACGGCGGCGAGCCAAAGCAGTGTCGTGCCACCGAACTCCAAAAGACCTTGCGACTCTGGAGGTCAATCTGATTTTTCGGCAGGGTGTATTCTCATCAACAGGGAGAAGCCTCAAAAGGAATCCTTTGGTTTGCCGCCAACCTGGCGCATACTGTTACAATAGAGCTATCACGGATAACTAGACTGGTGGTGAGAGATGAACTTCAGAGCTTTGCTTCTCGCTCTTGGGCTGCTCTCGTTGATCTGTGCCCCCCCGGTCTGGCCGGCGGAATATCATGTGACTCAGGATGGCTCAGCCGATTTTGGCGCCATTCAGGATGCCATCGATGCTGCACAGGATGGGGACTGGATAATTGTTCATCCCGGCACATACAGGGAGAATCTGCGATATGGCGGCAAGAATCTCATCCTGCAATCATTGGACTCTAATGATGACGATGTCGTCGCCTCAACCATAATCGACGGCGGCAAGGCCGGCACGGTCATTACGTTTGACGGCACCGAAGACGAATCGTGCTCGCTGGCCGGTTTCACCATCAAAAATGGCGAGTCGGTCAATGGTGGTGGGATTGTTGGAGGCTTTTACGCTGATATTCGGACCCGGGCTCGGATCGAACACTGCACCATCGTAGGCAACTGCGCGAGGTATGGAGGCGGCATGTATCTTTCTAACGGCAATGTCGTGGATTGCACTATCCGTGATAACGAGGCGCAGTATTACGGTGGTGGGATATATGGCTTCCACGGGGAGATAGCTGACTGCGTGATCGAGGGCAATCGGGCGGCGCGTGGAGCCGGCTTGTTTCGCTGCAACGGCCAGATCGTGGGCTGCACCATCAGCGGCAACTCGGCGGAATACGGTGGTGGCATATACTACTGCGATGGGGAGATCACCGATTCGGCGATCGTAGGCAACTTTGCAGATTACGGAGGCGGCATCTGTGGCTGTGTAGGGATGATCACCAACTGCATCGTAACGGACAATCTTGCCAACCAGAGCGGCGGAGGGCTCTATTCCTGCTATGCCGTCATTATCAACTGCCTCGTTACCAGAAACTCTGCCGCGCGCGGTGGCGGACTCTACAGCTGTGAGGCGGGGCTGACCAACTGCACGATCAGCGGTAATTGGGCTGAACTTGGCGGCGGACTGTGCAGCAGCTACGGGTCAATCAAGAATTGCATTATCTGGGGTAATAGCGCGCCGGTCGGCGCCGAGTTCTTTGGCATCTCAACGCCCTCTTATTCATGTGTTCGGGATTGGGCGCACGGTGGCGAGGGGAATATCTCCCAGGACCCCCTCTTCGTGGCGGGGCCAACCGGCGATCATTATCTCTCGAGCCTGGACGCTGGGCAGGATGCGCATAGCCCATGTATAGATGCGGGTAGCGACACGCCCAAGTCGCTCTTTCTTACGGCGCTTACGACCCAGACTGACGGGGCGCTGGACACTAATAGAGTCGATATGGGGTATCACTACGCGCCTGTGGACCTCGCGATTCAGTCGTACCTCAACGGCGCAAGCTTCCGACCGGGCGACACCATCCGCTGCTCGATCGCTGTGCAGAACACGGGGCCTGAGATCTCGGTCGATCTCTATCTGGCGTTTGTATTGCCAGACGGATCGGTTTCCTATTTGGTTGACGGCGGATTCGACGCGGATGCTCGATCGCGCCTCACCAACATCGTCCTGCCCAATGGTTTCACGTTCGGCCCGGCCGCGGTATTCGGGCTGACCGTCCCGGATGAAACTCCCACCGGGCAATATCAGTTCGCGGCGGCGCTTACAGCCTCCGGAAGGGATTATCTCATCTCAGTCTCCGCCGCGTCATTCGTTGTCGGACGATAGACCGACGGCGCCTCGACAACCCCGAATACGAAGACCGCCTCCGCCTGATTCTCAACGTTGTGCCCCATCCTGAACGGCACGCGAGCCTCAAGCCGTAGCCATTGCTCGGTGCGCAGTCGGGCCAACAGTTGGCAGTAGAGGGCGGGAGAAGGTTTGAACACGACCAACAGGCGGCTCTTCTGCGGCCATAACGCCGACAGCCTTCGCTTAACTGTGTCGAATTCTTGCTCGAAGAACGCAAGGTCGTTCGTAAAGGCGCCCTTCGGCGTCCACCCAAAACCACCTTGTGGAAAGCGCAGTGTGGCGATCTTCGAGTCCGGATAGTAATACCTGAACGGCGTGATCGTCAGATCGGTGAAAAGCACGACGTCAGTCTCCCTCGCGTTGTGCGCGATGTAGCCCGCAATCTCGCGGTCATTGCTCTTGTAATACACCGTGAAGTAGGCGTGAAGAGAGAGCAAGAGCACGACAACTAACACGCACCCAATCGCATTCCTAAGCCAATCAACACGGATTGAAGTCAGGCCAAGGGCAACCAGGATGAACAGCCCCGGCTGAACGATCGTGTCATAGCGCCCAGGCACGTAGATCGGCTTGCTCTGCGAGGCAATATATGCGCAGAAGATGGGGACAATCGTGTAGGACAAAAACAACAGGCCGGCACCAGTCCCCCAGGCCTCGGAATCCGAGCGCCTCGCTCGGGCTAGAACGCAGATGACCATAATGATAAGCCCGGCAACTGCGGCCAAGCCAACTGCCCAGATGACTTTAAGAAAAAACGTAGAGGGAAGGCGCCAACTCTTGAACGATAGGTGCAGAAGTGTCTCGAAGAGCATCCGCGCCCGAGGCTGGGGTATCCACGGTGTTGTGTTCTCCGCAACCTGCTTGCTGAGGACCAAGAGCCAGGGCACGTAGGCTCCCACCACTCCCATCAGGGCAAGCATCGGCCTGGGGTCTCGCCTCCGTTTACGATTGGCCAGCAGGTATAGCCCCTCTGCGACCAGGACGAACACGCCGTAGTTCTGCGTGTAGAGCATTGCCACCGTGGTCCCAATGAACCAAGCAATTCGCCTTTTAGAAACGTTTTCACCGAGCAGGTGGCACAGATACACAGAGATGACGGCCAGAAGCGGCGTGAGTGAATACATCCGCGCCTCCTGCGAGTAGCATACAGCAAGCGGCGCAATGGCAAGCATGGCGCCAGCCCCAAGCCCCACTTTCGGGCCGAAGAGGCGCGACGCGATCAGAAGCGTCGCAGCGACTAGGCCGATGCCGCAGAGTGCGGAAGGGAGGCGGGCGGCAAACTCCGAATCGCCAAAGATAACTATCCAGAAGTGCAGTAACACATAGTAAAGTGGCGGCGATGAGTCCTCGACTTGCCTCTGGATAATTGTCCCCACGTGCTCCCGGGCAAGCACAACCGAATACGCCTCGTCCTGCCAGATGCTCTGCGCACCAAGGCCCCAGAGCCGCAGGGCCGCCGCGAGGAGCAATATCCCGACGGCGCCAGCTCTTGCGACTCCGCCCCAGTATGATTCCTTTTTGACAACACTAGTTGCCCGCAAAGCTCCCATCTCCCTAGGTCCCGAAATCGTGCCAACCAGCGGACAGAACTCTACACCTCGAGCCGGTCAAGTCAATCGTGCCCCAGGGACTTGAAAATCAGATTGCCTATTGGGGCGGCAATGGACAGGCAAGGATGGGACGCCGAAGTCCGAGACGTTTGAGAAGATGATTCACGAAGGAGGCCAAGAAACACGAAGGAAGAGGCTTGGTGTCTCTTCGTGAGGCAACCTTTTGGTTGGTTGCGTGTTGAATTTTGAGGCTATGTGAGTCCTTCCCCCGCCATAACCGCTGATTGCGGTTGGCGATGAGTGGCATAAGCGGAGGGATATGTTGAGTGGGGTTGTGGTCTTTTAAGACATTGGCCGTGCGCCGCGAAAAGAAACACTTGACATTTCTTGGTTGGGGCACTATTGTTTATGTGCTAACTGAGGATGGGAGAATATGCACTCCCATTTCGGTCTTTGACATTGCGAGAACAGGAGCCTGCGGAAACGCAGGATCGCGTTGTTTTGGGTCAAGCCCGTCAAAAAGTTTGTGAATGACGACAAAAGTTTTGCAAGTGGAGAGTTTGATCCTGGCTCAGAACGAACGCTGGCGGCGTGCCTTACACATGCAAGTCGAGCGCGAACGTTTTCTTCGGAGAACAAGTAGAGCGGCGAACGGGTGAGTAACACGTGAGTAACCTACCCCTGAAACTGGGATAACTACCGGAAACGGTAGCTAATACCGGATAACGTCATAGGTGGACATCCACTTAGGACCAAAGGGCGCTTAGACTTCGGTCGCGCTTATTTGGGGAGGGGCTCGCGGCCTATTAGCTTGTTGGTGGGGTAATGGCCTACCAAGGTTGTGATGGGTAGCCGGTCTGAGAGGACGGTCGGTCACACTGGGACTGAGATACGGCCCAGACTCCTACGGGAGGCAGCAGTGTGGGATATTGCGCAATGGGGGAAACCCTGACGCAGCGACGCCGCGTGGACGATGAAGGCTTTTATAGTTGTAAAGTCCTTTTGGGAGAGACGAAAAGGTTCAGGCCCAATAAGCCTGTTCTTAGACGGTATCTCCCGAATAAGCAACGGCTAACTCCGTGCCAGCAGCCGCGGTAATACGGAGGTTGCGAGTGTTGTTCGGAATTACGGGGCGTAAAGCGCGCGCAGGCGGCCTTTCAAGTCAGGCGTGAAAGCCCTCGGCTTAACTGGGGAGCTGCGCTTGAAACTGTTTGGCTTGAGTTCGGTAGAGGGGAGTGGAATTCCCGGTGTAGCGGTGAAATGCGTAGATATCGGGAGGAACACCAGTGGCGAAGGCGTCTCCCTGGACCGACACTGACGCTGAGGCGCGAAAGCTAGGGGAGCGAAGGGGATTAGATACCCCCGTAGTCCTAGCTGTAAACGATGGGCACTAGGTGTAGGGAGTATTGAACTTTCTGTGCCGTAGCTAACGCATTAAGTGCCCCGCCTGGGGACTACGGCCGCAAGGCTAAAACTCAAAGGAATTGACGGGTCCCCGCACAAGCGGTGGAGCATGTGGTTCAATTCGATGCAACGCGAAGAACCTTACCAGGGCTTAAATGGACAACGCTCGGCCTGGAAACAGGCTTTTCTCCTTCGGGAGACGGTGCCCAAGGTGCTGCATGGCTGTCGTCAGCTCGTGTCGTGAGATGTTGGGTTAAGTCCCGCAACGAGCGCAACCCCTACCCTAAGTTGCCAGCGGATAATGCCGGGCACTCTAGTGGAACTGCCGGTGACAAACCGGAGGAAGGTGGGGATAACGTCAAGTCCTCATGGCCTCTACTGCCCTGGGCTACACACGTGCTACAATGGCCTGTACAAAGGGTCGCAATACCGCAAGGTGGAGCCAATCCCAAAAAGCAGGTCTAAGTTCGGATTGGGGTCTGCAACTCGACCCCATGAAGGAGGAATCGCTAGTAATCGTGGATCAGCATGCCACGGTGAATATGTTCCCGGGGATTGTACACACCGCCCGTCACGCCATGAAAGTTGGTTGCACTAGAAGTCGCCGAGCTAACCTTCGGGAAGCAGGCGCCAACGGTATGACCAGCGATTGGGGCGAAGTCGTAACAAGGTAGCTGTAGGAGAACCTGCGGCTGGATCACCTCCTTTCTAAGGATGACAGAAGGGCTAACCTCTGACCGCGAGACTGCATCCGCGGCTCCTATTCTTGTAGTGTCTCATCTAGTTGCTCCTCTTTGAGTCGGAGAGCCCGCCCAAACGTGCGGGCTTTCTGCTTTGTTGGGCATAGCACCGGCTAATGAGCGCAAACTACAACCCAGTCCTGGTTAAGATTCCTGCTTGAAAACCCCAGTAACGCCGGTTAGATTAGCGGAATGAGTTCGAGTAAAGCCAAATTAAGGATAAGGAGGGAAATGACCGTGAGCACATATCCAAGGCGTTTCGGGGTGGGATTGCTTGCTTATGCCCTGCTGCTTCTGCTCGTTGTCGGGATGGCAACTCAAGAGGCCTATCCAGCGATTAAAAAGGAGGGCACGTCCGTGCTGAAGAGCGAAAGACTATTACGCGAGGCTTTGACCGAATCTCTGAAGGCCGAGGTGGAGCGAATCTGCAAGGAACTTGGAAGCACGCCTCCGACTGTTGCCGTTGAGGCCGACCTTTCGAGGCTCCTCGCGGTGTTTCCGGAGCAGCTTTCGACCTCGCCGACCGTTCGATGCCATCGAGTCCCGTGTATTGCCATTACTGCCGACAGTTGGCCTCATCTGGCGGAGGTTTATGCGAAGTCGGACGATGCTGTGAGGCGCATCGCGTTGGAGGTCGGTCTGTCGAGAAAGGAAAACGCAATGACGGTCGCCAGCGCCTCAGTAAAATCGATCGATGACTACGGGACCCCCGCTATCTCCCTTGCCGTAGATGGCACGCGAGAGTTCTCGCTTAATCTGTGTGGCGTTCGTGTATCGCTCAAGACCGCCCAAGCGTGCGTTGTGGACGTTGCCGGCCAGCGCTTGGGAGCGTTGTTCGAGGGGGAAGGAGAGCTCAGGCTTGAACCGACCTGTGCCAAGTCTCGCAAGATGCTCGTCGATTTTGTTCCGGAGCCTGATAAGCCGATTGCGATAACACGGGTATTTGTCACCTGCCCCTTCAAGGACGAAAAGCGCGAGCCTCGGCAGATCAAGCAGCTGAGGCTTCGAGTTCAAGAGCTTAAGGAAGAGCCAAAAGGCGAGTCGGATCAGCAGGTCGCTGAGTCGATGGAGAAGTTTCTTGGAGACTGCATCAAATCGGTCTATCCCCTTACCGAAGAGAAAGCCCTGGAGGGCCTGGCGCCTTATGCCGGCTACGAATATCCGATGTTGGTTGTCCAGACCGAGGAACTTGGCGTGTTCGGCTTCTGTTTCGCGGGCGAGCGCGGGTCCGAGACGGTGATGATGACTAGCCCATGGACTGGTGCGCCTGTCTCGTATTGGGAGTCATCCGGCGTACGGCACGAATGGATCATTCCCGATGCTGAGCGGTATGATTTTCAGGTTGCCTGGCATCCTGACCGGCTCAGACTGGCTGTGAAGTGTAAGGTCGCCGCATCGCGTCTCGAGCCTGGCCGCGATATCCGTTTCATGCTCAATTCCGCGTGCAAGGTTCAGAGCTGCCGGATCAACGAAGAAGAGACGCCTTTCATGCAGGGGAAGCTCGCTGTGGACGACTCAATCGCCTCGGCGCTCGCGTGCGGCTATCCTCCTATGTCTATGGATGGCTTTTTACAGCTCTCCGCGCCTAAAAGTCCCATAGTTGGCGGCGAGGCAAACGTGTCGATTGAGTACAGCATGGATTACAGGGATACCTCTACCATCGAGATGTTGGGCGAGGGCTATTGGGTCTCTTTCTGCGAGGACGGGCTCTCTCTCAACGGTTTCTGCGAGTGGTTTCCGCTTACACGCTGGAGGTCCGAGGCGCCTCGGGATGGTGGAATGACTTTCGAGATAGAGGTCCCAACCGGATTCACCGCGATTGCTCAGGGCTATCCCAAGTCACCGGAGACCAAGAAGAACACAACCGTCTGGCGCTACACGGCGGACTTCCCTACTCCGCTGCCATCGCTCGCAGTTGGGAGATTCGAGGAGTTCGTTGACGATGAGTTTGAGCCTCAACTCGTTGTATTTACGCGGTCCGGAGAGGTCGTCGGCCGTAGGTGGCTGGACGCGCTCAGTCTGGTCGTCGCCTGGGCCGAGAAATACTGCGGTAAATACGCGTATAAGCGGCTAGCGTTGGTGCAGGCGACCCCGGGCGATGTCGGCAGCATAAGCTGGCCCTCGATGCTGACGATGACCGATATGGTGAATCCGACTCATCTATGGTGGCAGCTGAGCCATGAGGTGTCGCATCAGTGGTGGGGCGACGCGGCGAGAATGCTGGATATTGATGACGTTTGGCTCCAAGAGGGGACGGCGGTTTACTTCAACATGCTGTTTAGTGAGGACCTCAAAATGCGCAAGCCCGGCGTCAGATCGTTCAAAAGCATGGCCGCATGGATCAGGAAGTTAGAAGGACCTCCTCCGATCTCGGCCGGGTTCCGGCTGGGCCAGCGATGTGGCGCCATATTATTCTCTACGAAAGGGGCGTATCTGTATCATATCCTCCGAATGGCGACCAACAACGACCGGCACTTTTTCGCCACGCTCAAGCGGTTCCAGCTGGACAGTCAGAAAGTGGGTCTGACCGAAGCCGGGCTCAAAGCAGCGTTTGAGAAGGCAACCGGCCATGACCTCTCCGGCCTTTTCAGGCTCTATGTGCATACAGGTGACCTGCCTGGCGTGCTGGTTGAAGTAACTGACGTGGCGACAGAGGTGACCCATGCGACAATATCTCTTTCCGCACAGATCACCCCGGGCGGGTTTGCCCTACCATATCCAATAGATGTCTATCCCAAGTCAGGCCAGGCGCCTCACCGAGCGGTGGTCTTCATCGGCCCTGATTTCGGGGACTACAAGCTCGATGTGCCCTTTGCCGACATCTCCCGCATCGTGGGCAATCCGGAAGCGATGCTCCTCGTCGCAGATGCCGACCAGGAGGATGTTGAGCTATACGTCGGTCCCAAGTGATCTATGGTTGAGATGTTTTTAGGATGCTGGATGGCCGATGACGGCAGATAATGCTCCGTTGATCTTCGTAGGTATTATCCTGATCCCGCTGGCACTCTTGGGGCTCTTCTGCTTTCTGATTCAGCTCGGGATAAAAAAGGGCAGTAACGCACTAGTGATAGGCTCTTGCATAGCCCTCTATATGGTTGGCGCCCCAGCAGCTTGTATGGCCCCATTTCTGCTCCAGTTTCCCGTGCCCGTGAGACAATCGGTTGTGTTTACCATTTGGTATATAATTATGGGCGTTGTCTGGTCGTTTCTGGCGTTCTCCGGCCTCAAGTATTCAGACGAGCTAATGGGCAAGGCAATGCTCGTCTTTGCGATACTATGGACATTTATGCTTACGGGCCCGTTGATTATTGTGTGGGAGTGGACGACCGCGGCGGCCTTTCTGATGGTGTTTGGGCTCACCGCGCTGGGCTATATCGTGCTCGGCGTTCTTCTCAAGTCGAGGGAGGCGGCCAGAAGGCGGAAGGAGTCGCGTTACAAACGCCTGCTGGAGGAGGTCGATGGCCAAAAGGCCCCCTGGGATGATCGCCCTCCAGGTTAACGTCAGCGAATTGCTGGATTGGAGAGAAGGACTGGTGCGAGGCAAGCCCTACGAACAGTTCTGCCTCGGAGTCGCCCCTAGGTTGACGATTCCGTATCATTGAGGTATATTTATCGTTGGTTTGGATAGGTGTTTTTGATGGATGGACGCATAACGAACCTGAAAACCATGAGCAGGAGGACGGACATGTTCCACAGTAGGGTTTGCCCAAGCTTGTCGGTTGTGGTCGTTTTTTCAATCGTGCTCTTAGCGACCGTGGCGCTGGCCGAGGCGCCGTGGGCGATGGTCGGGGCAAACAGCGCGCGCACCAATCAGAGCAGTTTCCAGGGCCCGGGAGCAGAGATATCGCTTCTTTGGAGGGTCCCGACCGAACATGAGGGGGCGCTCTACGCGACCGTTGCCGAGGATGGGACGGTCTTCGCGCTAGACCACAAGCTCTGCGCTTACGACAGAGATGGTCGGCTCTCTTTCCAAGAGGACCTTGGACCAGCTTATTGCTATGGGACCGAGGTGGGGCTTATCTGCGGCGACCGAGTTTATGCGGGTTTAGTCAACACGCTGCGCACTTTCAACGTGAGCGGCGCAAAGATCGGTGAATACACGATTCCCGACCTCTCCGACGATTACTATTTCTTGACGCCCGCTATCGGCCCTGCCGGCGAGATCATCCTGCCGATGCGCAAGGGCGACGACAGCATAGGCGCCCCCGGGGCCATCGCGAGAATTTCGCCTGAAGGAACACTGTGTTGGATGTTTGAGCTGGGCGGCCTGAACCTGCTGTTTCCGCCAGCGGTTAGCCGGGATGGCGGAATAATCGTATGTGTGGCGGACCTGAACGACATCTGGGCGGCCGAGCTGCCGACCTCATTGCTCTGCTTTGAGGCGAACGGGACGCTGCGCTGGCGGAACGACAACATGGCTCTTGGTTTCCCCGTGGTTGACGACGGCAACGGCCAGGTGATAGTCCGCCCAAGCCTCGAGCACAGGGAACCCAGCATCATCGCCTTTGACCTCCAGACAGGCGAGTTGGTCTGGGAGAGGCTGCAAGGAGACCAATACTCCTACGACGAGGGAATCAATGACGGGATGGGCTGGCCTTTGGCATTAGACTCCCAAAGGGGTATATGCTACGCATTCTGGGACAATACCAGTGCCGAGAACCGCTCCCAGATTCTGAGTGCGGTGACCACAGATGGGGCCTTCCTGTGGTCAAATGAGTGGGCAGACAGCAGGGACAGAAGCTACGACCTGCCTAACCACCCGATAATCGATGCGGATGAGCTGGTTTATGTCTTCTACTCCCGGACCGAGTACGAGCAGGGCGTGCCTCAGCGCGTTGTTTGCTGCTCGGACGTCTTCGATATGCGAGGGGCGCTCGTAAGCCATAAGGAATACGGCGCTGGCCCTACCAATCTGTCTTGGGCGGGTTGCGAGCCGGCGATCGGGCCGGATAATCGCATATACATGTTCGCCCAGGATTTCGATAATCCTGTAACGTGCTGCCTATACGCATTTGGGCCTGGCTCAGAGCCGCCGCCTGAGTATTGGCCAACGATACTGTCCGCGGGTTACGGCCTATCGAACGTCACCGACGCTGACGGTGGCCTCTTGACGATCAACGCCGAGGTCTATCATCCGCTTGGCACGTCCAAGATCGCTTCCGTTGAGGTGCTCCTGAACGGGCAGCCCACGGGACTGGTTCTACTGCCAAACGGTACAGACGGCGAATACAGCCTCAACACTGAGGTTTCTCCTGGCTTCCTTTCCGCAGGACGATTTTTGCTTGAACTGGTCGCGACCGACACCGAGGGCAAAGTCAGCGATACTTGGCCGTATTTCACAGTCGGCAGGAGCTCCGTGCAGACGCCGTAGTTTGGTATCTTCTCGTGCGATCTCTTCCGAGGCCTGAGGCGGGCCAGAACGCTGGGGTCTGACTTTCAGCGCTCTTCGGCGTTTCCTGAACGAGGAATGTGTGTTGGTTTCACCGGAGCCTGGCTCTGGCGTGGCCGTTCAGCATCTATGCCACCTCCCACATAACCGATTCGTCAATGCAACTCAAACCGACTATTATGAGTCTAGTTATTTGATCAGTTGAGGCGCGGATAGATGGCAGATTCGGACGTTATCATAGAGTATCAGGACGTTCACAAGGGCTTTGGGGAGCTGATTGTTCTCGATGGCGTGAACCTCCAGGTGGTGCGCGGGGAGACGCTGACGATCGTGGGTCGCAGCGGCATAGGCAAGTCGGTGATGTTGAAGACGCTGACGGGCCTGATGCCGGTTGATTCAGGGCACATCATCGTGGATGGAGACGATGTTACTGCTCTGTCCGAGGACGAGCTCAGGCGAGTGAGGCGCAAGATCGGCATGTTGTTCCAGAGCGCGGCTCTCTTCGACTCGATGACTATCTTCGAGAACGTGGTCTATCCGCTCAGGGAGCACACCGATCTTGACGAGGCGAAGCAGCTCGAGGTTGTCAAGGAGACGCTTGCGATGGTCGATCTGCCGGGCGTCGAGGACCAGTATCCGGGCGAGCTTTCGGGCGGGATGAGAAAGCGTGTGGGGCTTGCGCGGGCGATTGCGCTTCGTCCGCCGATAATACTCTATGACGAGCCGACGACCGGGCTCGACCCGATAACTGCCAACGTCATCAGCCGGCTGATAAGGCGGCTTCAGAAAAGGCTTGAGGTAACGTCAATTGTGGTTACGCACGATTTGGAGAATGCGTTTATGCTCACTGACCGGATAGCCATGCTCCACGGGGGCAAGATCATCTCGGTGATGAGCGTCGGTGAGTTCAGGCGTTCCCAGGACGCACGCATCCACGAGTTCGCAACCGGTGGGCTGACGGAGGAGGAGCTTCGGAGCGTTGGCCGGCTCCCCGCCTGAGATTGGACATTCGTAGCTTTATCGAGGCTGAACGCAGTGGCCAATAGGATAGAGATTCTCCCGGAGCTGGTAGCGAACAGAATTGCCGCCGGCGAGGTGGTTGAACGTCCCGCCTCAGTGGTTAAGGAGCTTGTCGAGAACTCACTGGACGCTGAGGCTACGGACATCACGATCGAGGTTCGTGCAGGGGGCAAGCGGCTGATACGCGTTCAGGACGATGGCGTGGGGATGGGGCGGGATGACAGCCTGCTGGCCTTCGAGCGGTTCGGCACGAGCAAGATCAGGACCGTCGCTGACCTCGATAGCATCGCCACGCTCGGCTTCCGGGGTGAGGCGCTTGCGAGCATCGCCTCGGTCGCTCACGTGACGCTCAAGACTCGTGAGAGAGGTGCGGAGTCGGGCACGGTTATTGTTATTCGCGGGGGCGTTCTGAAGAAGGTCGAGGAGGTCGGCTGCCGCGAGGGCACGCTGGTGGAGGTGTCGAATCTTTTCTACAACACGCCGGCCAGAAGGGCCTTTATGGCGAGCACGGACACTGAGTTCTTCTGGGTGAATCAGACGGCTACACAGTATGCCCTTTGCCGGCCGGAAGTGCGCTTCGTGCTGACTCACAACGACAGGAGAGTTATCGACGCCGCCGCCTCGGATGGTCTGGCGCAGCGCATCGCAGCAGTTCTGGGGCAAGAGGTCCTGAACACTATGGTCGGGGTCTCTGCCAGCTGCGAAGGGCTTGCTCTTAAGGGACATATCGGCCTTCCAACGAGGGCGACCGCATCGGGCCGCCGTCTGCAATCGATATTCGTCAACGGGCGCGCGGTCAGTTCGAAGCCGCTGCAAATCGCTATCTACGACGCCTATAAGCCATATCTGATGCGTGGCCGGCATCCGGCGCTGGTGCTTTTTCTCAGAGTTGACCCCAGGCAAGTGAATGTGAACGTTCACCCGACGAAACGGCAGGTCAGGTTTGCTCGTCAGGCCAGAGTGTGCCAGTTTGTCCAGCAGGCAGTAGCCGAGACGCTGCGCAGGACGCTGAGAGGTCCTGTTGTCGATGTGGCAACGAATCTCAGGACGCCGCCCGTTGGTGTATCCGAGCCGATAACGATCGACCTGGCGCATCATGACAGCCCCCAGACGGTTGAGGCCGAGCAGCCGGCGCATGACGCCACGCGGCTCTCGCGTCCGGACCACACCGAGGCCGCAGCGCAAAAAACCTCGGCAACTACTGAAGAGGTCCCGAGGCCGCCCCTGCGCAGTGAGCAGAGGTCTGCCTCCGGCAGCGGGCAGACCGCGCTATCGAGCGAGATTCAGGGGGTCACACAGATGGCATCGGGTGCAGCCGCACGGCCTCACGCTCAGCCGGTGGACGAGCCAGGCCCCACTTTAGGCCTTTTTGGCAAGCGGCTTGTCCCCGTCGGCCAGATCGATAACTCGTTCATCGTTGCAGAGGGAGGGGGCGCGGTCGTGATAATCGACCAACATGCCGCCCACGAGCGGATATACTACGAGAAGTTTCTTAGGCAGGTCAAACTGGGGAGTATCCCAAGCCAGCGACTGTTGATGCCAATGGTGCTGGAGGTGGCGCCGGCGGTGCACGACTTGCTGCTATCAAAGAAAGATCTTCTTGAGCCGCTAGGGCTTGAGCTTGACGATTTCGGGGGCGGGTCAATAGCCGTCAAGTCCAAGCCATTGCTGTTGTCAGATGACGATGTGGAGCAGCTTGTGGCCGAGGTGGGCGAGCTAATGGCCCGATCAAAAAAGCCCAAGGACCTATCCTTCAGGCCGGTCGAGGAGGTGTGCGCACTTTATGCGTGCAAGGCCGCCATCAAAGCCAACGAGGCGCTGTCGGTCCCCGAGATGCAGGAGCTGCTTGACCAGCTTGCCAAGACCGAGCACCCAATGACGTGCCCGCACGGCCGACCGACCACAGTCGAGCTCGACCTGAACGGTCTGCGCAGGTCCTTTCTCCGGTCCGCGAAGAAGTAGTGCCCGAACGGGTGCAGAGGGCCTGAAGGTCAACCTCTTGCAGATAGGACGGCGAGCGGCAGGCTCCGAGCCTCACCGAAAGGTTCTTCCCCCAATAATCAGATTGCGCTAAATGAGGTTTATTGGGGACAAGCGGTCTAGGCTGACTTTTTGGGTTCAGGCGATGTGTTTGTTTGGGTGTCAGTGAAGGAAAGGTGTGTTGGTGAGCGCAGATTCGGGGATTTTAGGCGAGTTAGGCGTGTTTTCTGCTCTTCGGAAGGCGGATTGCGGCACACTTCTGCATTGACCCCTTTTTCAGGCCGCGAAGGAAGCGACGATCAGCAGTTCGGCACGCCTCAGCTGAATTCAAAGACGAGGCGATTTGTGCGTCCGGCTGCTCGATCGCATGCTTGTAAACCTTCTTCAGCGATTATAAGCCCAACGGCGCTCACAATAAAACCCCAAACACCCATCAATGTGATTATTGGGGGAGGGTCAAACGACTTGCGGAACTCTCAAGGCGTGGCAGAATCCGATCAGCAAGAATCGACCAGAACCCTCTATCAATGGGACAGACAGATAGTGCTTTGAGAGCAAAGATAATCCTTGGGTCAGTGCTTTTGACCGTCTGGACGCTTCTGACCTTCTTGGTCCTGACGCAGATGCCGCAGTTTGCTGGGAAGCAGCGCAACGTGCCGGGTGTTGGGTCAACGCCGAAGATCGAAGTCGTCGTGACGATACCGATTCTCAAGGACCTCGTGGTCCGGACGTGCGAGCAATACGTGAACGTAACCAGCCTTGTCTCGGATGAAGTTCAATTGCTGAGCTTTCAACAGAAGCCCAGGGACGTTGTCCACATATACAAGGCGGACCTGCTTATCAAGGTCGGCGCCGGCCTCGATGATTGGGTTGACGACATAACTCGGGACCTGGACAGGTCTGGCCTCAAGATCGTTGACCTGTCGAAAAACGTGGGGCTTCTGGACAGGGAAGGGAAGCACATCGGTACCGATGCGGCCGCTTACCCAGGACTGACTGACCCGTATTTCTGGCTCGATCCGGGCAATGTGCGGGAGATGGTGCTGGCCATTCAGATGGACATCATCTCGATATTGCCTGAGGCGGCCAAGTATCTCCAGCATGAGCGGATGGCCTACTTCGCCGAGCTAAACAGTGTGGAATCAGAGGTGGCCACCGAGCTGGCCCCCGCCTCGAGCATCAAAATGGTCGCCGGCTGTAATGGGATGTTCTACTTCGCTCGGCGATTCAACCTTTCAGTGGTCGGCCGGCTGGACCAGATGGTCCCCCGCATCGCCCAACCGGACGCCGCCAGGACGCTTGCCAGGACGCTTGCCAGAAACAACGTGCGCATCATCGTCCTTGATCCGCTGTCGGAGCAATCGTTCCCCGGGCAGCTGGCCGAATTGGGTGGATTCAAGATCACCCTCCTCGCCTCGGCCGTCGGTCTAGACCCCAACGCAAACAGCTGTCTTGCCCTGATGCGCCACCACGCTCGAACGCTGATGGGCGCCGTCAAGAGCCTCCAGACGACGCCTGCCAAGAGCTCTGATTAGCTCTATCCCGACGAGCGCTCATAGCCCAATGCACGCTTTCACGTCTGCTCCCGTCTTAGACGCCAAACCCACACGGCAAGGGCGAGGAACAGAACCAGCATCCCAAAGGATTTAAGCGACGCCAATAGTGCCATCCACTCCGCCCTAAACGCCTCGCGCCAATAAACATACCTGACTCCCGTGAGCACGTATGAGGCGCCGAGGCTGCACCAAAGCCACGGCGAGACAGTTTTGGCGCCGCGGCTCATCCCCCAGACGAACAGAAAGGGGATCAATAGCCATTCCAAATGGTGAATCAACACCCACGTTGAGGCAAGCTGGTAGAAGACAATGACAAGGCCGACTTCGAGCCAAACACGGCTATTGAAGCGACTCGCCCGGCCCCGGGTGACCCACAGGGCGATCGCCAAAAGTGCGGTCTGTAGGAGCGTGATCGAAGCCCTTGCGAGCCTGGGCCGATGGGCGATTGGTCGTATGCCCTCGCCGCCGACCAACGCCCGTGAGACGACGCCCGCTAGCGACTGGTTCATGTCGAAGGCCCTCATATTCGAGGCCCATGTCGGCGCCACTTTGAAGAAGTACCAGTAGTGGACCTCCCATCCAACCGCTGCGACCGACGCCGCCATGATGATTAGCAGACAGATGAAGCCCCAGGCCGCAAGCCTGAACTTGCGCTTCCAGAGAAAGTAAAGCAGTAGTATCCCAGGGAACACCTTGACCGCTGCGCCGAGCGCGATCAGCGCACCTGCCGCAGCGTTCTTGCCCCGTGATGCCAGATACAAAGCGGCGCAAACGATGAGAAGGACGAGGCTGTTGGCCTGACACTCCTTGAGCGCGAATACCAGTGGCGAGTAGCCCACAACGAGCGTGATTAGGGCGAGCGTCTCCTCTATCCCTCCGGGCCGGTAGCCGATCGCAAGCAGTGCTAGGGCGATTGCTCCCGCGACGAACACGAGGTTCGCAACGAGCCAGATATCGTGCGCATCTCGCCAGTCAATGCTAGTAAACGGCGTAAAGAGCACATACCAGGTCGGCGGGTAGGTGAAGTATGGGAAAACTGGGATGCCGTTCTTTCGGGAGAGTCTGTCAAGCCTCTGGAACCCCTCCCTGTCCGTCGGCAGCCAGTCCGAGTACCTTGCCATCGGGACTTGCCTGCCCTCTTTTCTGAACTGTGCGGCCCTGAAATGGATATACCCGGCCATGTCCCGATAGAGGTTATTGCCGAGCGCAAGGTCCTTCGAGCCGAGCCAATACTCCGCAAAATCGAGGCTTTTCGGCAGCTTGTGCGGAAGCTTCTGACCGCTCGCGCTTGGCAGCTGCACGCTATCGCCCGGTTCGGCTCGCTGGAACATCGGCTCATAGAGCGTAGTGCGAGCAAACTCCGCGCCGGCTATGGCGAGAATTGCTGTGAGAACTGCAAGTCGAGCGGGCCTCATCCTGTGCGTGAAGAGCGGCCTGCAGAAAGTGGAGTTGGGGGCGAGTTTCTTGAGCAGCACACTCGCAAGCACCGCAGCGCAGGCCCAGTTGACGAAGATGTAAAGGTTATCAGGCATTTGCAGGATCGTATCAAGCTGCCGTGGAACGGGCAAGTGCTGGCGCAGTCCGGAACATCGTGTCATAGCGAGCGCGGGGTCTTTGGAACAGACCGTATGGGAAACTCATCGCTTCGTTGGCTTGACAGCAAAGAAGTGGTAGGCGCATTATTGCGGTGACTCATTGGCAATTGATGATTTTTTGGAGGAGTTCATGTGCAGCTGTTCATAACTTTTGAAGGTGTCGAGGGCGCAGGCAAGACTACGCAGGTCGAAATGCTCCATAACCTTCTGGTTGATATGCGGGTCTCAGTGGTCAAGACTCGTGAACCGGGAGGGACGGCGCTGGGCGACAGGCTTCGCCCCGTTTTGCTAGAACCCTCTGAAGCGCCGTTCTCGCCGCTTTCTGAGATGTTCCTTTATATGGCGGCCAGAGCGCAGCTCGTGAAGGAGCTGATCGTGCCGGCGCTCAATCACAACACCGTCGTCATCTCCGACAGGTATGTGGACTCCACAATTGCCTACCAGGGCTATGCACGCGGGATAGACATCTCTCTCATAGAGCGGCTCAATCAGATCACGACCAACGGCCGCATGCCGCATCTGACTGTCCTGCTGGACATCGACCCGGAGATCGGCCTGCACAGGATCTCGTCTAAGCCCTTGCGCTTCGTTAGCAACGGTAAAGACCGTCTCGAGGGCGAGCCTCTTGATTTTCACAGACAGGTGCGAAAAGGCTATCTCATTCTCGCAAAGCGCGAGAAGGACCGGTTCTTTGTGGTCAATGGTAGGTTGGGCAAGGAGGAGATTCATAAGCTCATCAGGCAGGAGCTGGTGCGCCGCTACCCAGAGAGCTTCGCTAAGGGCGCTTAGCCGTTTAAGTCCAACTGCACATTGCGCAGCGTGAGGCGCACGCCGCCTCGACTGGCTTCTGTGATTCGCGCCCTTTCGTCAATTCTCTGCCCCACGACCCAGAGCACCGTCCCATCTCGTCTTGTGATCAGCGGATGGTTCAGCCGCTCAAAGCGCGAGACCTTCTGCTTCTTGAGGAAGCGGCAAACTCTGACCTCTTGGCCCATGCCAAGCGGGATGAAGGTGTCCTGGCCCTTGGCGCTCCTTAAGATGAGCCTCGTGCCGCATTGAAGACAGACGTCGGCCGAAAGCAGCGCGTCGGTGTTGCTCACGGGGATCGCCCGGACCGGGCTTTCGATTGCCGAGGCAGTTATCGTAACTTCTCTTGAGGGGAGTTGTGCACTGCCGGGCACGGAAAGTTCACACTCAAACGGTGGATAGTCGCTGGGGACGGCATCGGGCGCTCCAAACACGATCGCGCCACCATGCCTCGTTACATTCACCGCTCCGGGGAGCTTGATACTGGCCTCAGGATTGTGCGAGGCCGCAACGGCTATGACTGACGCGATGTGGCGAGAATAGATGCTCTGACGTGGGAGGCCGAGCTCAGTCAGGGCCTGTTTTACAACCCTGTTGTGGACAGCCGGCCTCATCTTTCTGAGCGCCTCGACCAGGAGTGCGGGCCTCCCGTCCACCTCACAAGTGGCGTTCTGGTAGGCATTCTGTGCGGTCTCATCGAGGACCTGCGAGTCCAAGGCGACGAGCCTCGAGAAGGATGCAAGCTTCGCAAGAGCGTGCGAACCAAACACCTCATTTATGGTAGGAACTAGCCGGTGGCGGATTCTGTTGCGAAGGGCAGCTCCGCCAAGGTTGGTCGAATCCTGCACGTAGTCGATCGCATTGTCGCCCAAAAACTTGAGCAGCGACTTCTTTGGGGTCTCGAGCAGCGGCCGGACGAACGCTCCCGAGACAGCCCTGATCCCAACGAAAC
>DATLAJ010000094.1 GCA_035527515.1 bacterium | reverse complement strand
TGTGCCTGCCAAGCGCGCACTTAGCAGAAGTACAACGCTCACCCTTCAAAAAGAGCTTCTCGTTCTCTCGCCTGCACAGCTTGCAGGACGCGCCCAAATACCTACCCAAATGACTCTCCCAAAATAAGTCCTAAGTGAACTTAGACTCTACGCCGCTTCGGAGCCCTGCAACCATCGTGCGGGATCGGCGTAACGTCCCGCATCAGCGTTACCTCTATCCCCTCTGACTGCAACGCCTTCATCGCGGTGTCCCGGCCAGAGCCCGGCCCCTTCACGTAAAGCTCAGCCTTCCGCATGCCCATCACAATCGCTGATTGCGCCGCCGCACGCGCCGCTACCTGCGCCCCAAACGGCGTCCCCTTTCTCGAGCCCTTGAAACCCATCTTGCCAGCACTCGACCACGCAATCACGTTCCCATACCTGTCAGCTACTGTAATAATCGTGTTGTTGAACGTCGATTGGATGTGAATCACACCCTCGGGAACAACTCGCTTCTCCTTGCGCTTTGCTACCCGTCGGCCTTTCCTCTTGACGGCTTTTGCCATAATCCCTACCTAACAATTGCTCAAAATAACTCGCGAATAAATACGAAGACTCACAACTACCCAAACATTCGAGGCCCAGCTATACCTTCTTGGCCTTCTTCTTCATCCCAATCCCTGGCCTCGGACCCTTATGAGTCCTCGCATTCGTCCTCGTCCTCTGCCCCCTAACAGGCAGACGACGCCTATGCCTCAGACCCCGGTGGCAGCCGATATCTTTCAAACGCTTGATGTTCATCGATATCTCCTGCCGCAGCTCGCCCTCAACCTTCAACTTACGCTCGATCACCTGCCGAAGCTTGCTGACCTGCTCCTCCGTGAGCTTGTCCACACGAATATCCGCCCCGACCTCCGTCTCCTTCAGTATCCTCCTGGAACTCGTCCGACCTATCCCGAAAATGTAGGTTAGACCAACCTCCACCCTTCTATCCTTCGGAAGGTCCACTCCTGCTATTCTTGCCAAGAAAACAGTCTCCCTATCTCAGCTCTTATCCCTGCCGCTGCTTATGCTTCGGATTCGTGCATATCACTCTGACGACACCTCGCCGTCTGATTATCTTGCAGCGGGCACACATCCTTTTCACCGATGCTCTCACCTTCATGACTTGCTACCTGTCCTGTTAAGTCTCACGCCAAGCGCTCATCTCAACCGATAAACTATTCGCCCCCGGCTCAGGTCATACGGGCTCAATTCGACCGTTACCCTATCGCCCGGAAGAATCCGTATGTTGTGCTTCCGCATCTTCCCCGACAAATGAGCCGTTACCTTTCTACTATCTGGAAGCTCAACTATAAAAACTGTGTTTGGCAGAGCATCTGTTACAACACCCTCCACCTCGATTCCTTCCCCCTTGGGCATACCCTAAACTCGCCCCTGCTTGTCTTTACCAAGCGAATCGAGAATCCGCTCCAACACGTCCTCCATCCCGCCCGCAGCCTCGATTTCAACCAGCAAGCCCCTATCCCTGTAAAACTTCACCATTGGAAGCGTTGCATCATCATACATCTCCAGCCTCCTCTCGATCTTCTCCGGCTTGTCGTCCTCGCGCTGATAGAGCCCTTGTCCACACAAATCGCAAATGCCATCTACCTTCGGAGGTGAGAACTCTAAATGATATTCCCTCCCGCAGCGAGAGCACACTCGTCGCCCAGAAAGCCTCCTTAACAGGGATTCCCGCGGAACGTCAAGCAGAACCGCCGCATCAATCCCAATCCCGAGGCGTGGCAAGATGGACTCGAGAAACTCCGCCTGCCGGACGTTTCTGGGGAACCCATCAAGTATGAAACATTTGTCAGACCCTAGCTCCCTTAGCCTCGCCTCCACAATGCCATAAAGAACATCATCAGAGACCAATTCGCCTCCTTCAACAGCATCTCGGGCCTTCGAGCCCAGCTCGCTGCCGCTTTTGATCGCCTCGCGAAGTATATCGCCAGTCGAAAGATGCGTCAGACCCTCTCGCCCCGCCAACATCTTCGCCTGTGTCCCTTTGCCCGAGCCCGGAGGCCCCATCAGAACTAGTCGCAAAACACGCTACCTCCTCCCCCTGATACGGCCTTTCTTGACAAAACCATCGTAGTGCCGCATCACCATCTGAGCCTCGATCTGCTGCACAGTGTCCAAAGCAACTCCCACCACTATCAGAAGCGCCGTGCCGCCAAACCAGAAAGGAACACTCAAGCCGTGCGTAAAATAATAAGGAAACCAATCCACGATCCGCTCACCAATAAGCGGAATATCCGCAATCGGGATGCCATAAACCAAGACAGCCGGAAGCACCGAGACGCCCGCGAGGAAAACGCCGCCGCCAAATGTCAGCCTCGACAAAACCTGGTTTATGTACTCGGCAGTGACCTTCCCAGCCCTCTTTCCTGGGATATTAGCTCCCGACTTCCGTAGATTGTCTGCAACATCCGTCGGATTGAAAATGATCGAAGTATAAAAATATGCGAAAAAGATGATCGCTGTAACGTATAGCACGTTGTAAAGTAGCCTGCCAGGAGTCAGCTGCGCCACGACGGGCTCCAAGAAAGACGCCCCGAAAATCCCGGCCGCAGTCGCCGGAAACATGATGATCGACGAGGCAAAAATGACCGGGATGACACCAGCCGTGTTGACCCTGAGCGGCAGATACGTGGTCTGGCCACCATAAAGCCTCCTGCCGATCACACGCTTAGCATGTTGGATCGGCAGCCGACGTTGCGCCTGTTGAAGCACCACGACAAGCGCCACAACACCGACCATCAACACCACCAGGATTATGATCGTGTATATCTTGAGCTCGCCCTGAAACACCTGGCTTAGCGTCTGCCCAATTGCGGCCGGCAATCGAGCGATTATGCCAGCAAAAATGATAAGCGAGATGCCATTGCCTATGCCTCGTTCGGATATCTGCTCTCCAAGCCACATTATGAATGCCGTCCCAGCTGTTAAGGTTATCATTGCCAAGAGCTTGAAGCCAAGCCCAGGATGGATGACTATTGGAGCGCCAGAAGGGCTTTTCATCTTCTCCAACCACATCCCGATGCCGAATCCCTGAAGCATGCTGAGAACCGCCGTCCCGTAACGCGTGTACATCGTAATCTTCTTCTTGCCCGCCTCGCCCTCCTTTGACAGCTTCTCCAAAGAAGGTATCACCACTATCAACAGCTGTAGAATGATCGACGCACTGATATAGGGCATTATCCCAAGAGCGAAAACTGTCAGCTTCCGTAACGCCCCCCCAGAGAATAGGTCCACCATGCTCAAAAGCGTGCCCTGCTGCGACTCGAAGAACTGCGCAAGCGCCGCCGCATCAATGCCTGGCGTGGGAAGGTGGCACCCAAGTCTATAGACAGCGAGAAGCGCGAGCGTGAAGAGAATCCGGCGCCGAAGCTCCGGAATCTTGAACATGTTCTGAATCTTCTCAAGCAAGACTACAGGACCTCGACCTTGCCATTCGCCGCCTCGATCTTCTTCATCGCCGTCCGGGTGAACTTGCTAGCCTGCACCGTGAGCGAGGCTGTCAGTTCTCCATTTCCAAGTATCTTCAGCCCGACCGTCCTGCGCTTGAAAAGCCCCATATCCTTGAGAACCTCAGGATTAACGACCGTGCCATCTACAAACCTGTTGAGCTGCTCAACGTTCAAAATTGTGTATTCAACTCTAGTCGGGTTGTTGAAACCGCGCTTTGGCACCCTACGGACAAGCGGCATCTGGCCTCCCTCAAAGCCGCGACGCATACTGTAGCCCGCCCTTGACTTCTGCCCCTTGTGCCCGCGCCCGGCAGTCTTGCCGCGCCCCGAGCCGGGCCCTCTGCCCACTCGCCTCTTCTTCCGGCGAGAGCCGGCCGGTGGCTTAAGGTCATGCAACTTAAGCATCCGCCCTCTCCTCATCAGAAAATGGCTCGATTTCAACCAAGTAACTGATACTCTTGAGCATCCCCATTATCTCAGGACGATTCTCCTTGATTATCGTCTGACGCAGACGCTTAAACCCTAGCTTGGCTACCGTATCCTTATGACGCTTGCACCGCCCTATCGGGCTACGAACAAGCGTTGCTCTTATCTTCTCAACCACAACTAAAAACTCCCGAGCCAATCATTCCAGCACCGATTCCACTGGAACGCCCCGCTCCTCTGCGATAGTTTCAACATCTCTCAGCGACTTTAGCCCCTTGACCGCCGCCATAACCACGTTATGAACATTGCGGCTACCAATACACTTCGTCAAAACATCCTGCACGCCGCTCATCTCGATCACTGCACGAACAGAACCACCAGCGATAACGCCCGTCCCAGCCGACGCCGGCCTCAAAACAACTGTCGAGGCTCCAAAATTACTAACCACCCCATGCGGTATCGTTGTCTTAGAACGCGGGAACCGAATGAGCGAGCGCTTGGCCTGCTCAACGCCCTTGCGAATCGCGTCGGGAACCTCTCGCGCTTTGCCAAGCCCTACTCCGACTATCCCGGACTTGTTGCCCACAACAACGACCGCCGTGAACCCAAAGCGCCTACCGCCCTTGACCACCTTGGCCACACGGTTTATGTAAACTACCCTTTCCTCGAGCTCAAGCCCGTCCGGGTCAACGTAATCCAAATAATCCTCCTGACTCTCTAGAACTTCAGCCCTGCCTCGCGAGCGCCCTCACTGAACGCCCTCACCCTACCATGATACTTATATCCCGCCCGGTCGAAGACCACGCTCTCAATACCCGCCTCGATAGCCTTCTTGGCGAGACTCTTCCCGGCCACCCTCGCAGCATCCTTGTTCCCGCCACTCTTCAGCGAGCCTCTTTTGTGCAGACTTAGCGTCGATTCGCAGACCAACGTGTAGCCCCTCTCATCGTCAACTAGAAAACCATAGATCTCTCTCAAGCTCCTGAAAACGCACAGCCGAGGCCGAGCCTTCGTGCCGCAAATTCGCCGCCGAATGCCCAAATGCCTCCTCTGCCTCGCGATTACTTTCTTGTTCCTAGACTGCCGCTTCAACCCGAAAACCTCTCTATAAGCGCTAAGCGCCGGCCTTGCCTTGTTTGCGTCGGATGTGCTCGCCACTGTACCGGATGCCCTTCCCCTTGTACGGCTCCGGCTTGCGGAACGACCTGATTTCAGCCGCCACCTGGCCAACCTGCTGCTTATCGGCGCCTCGTACCTTAATGACAGTATCGCGCTCAATGTGAATCTCTATCCCAACGGGGATGGGATAGACAACTGGGTGGCAGTAGCCAAGCGCCAGCACGACATTCTTACCCTCTATCTTGGCCTTGTAACCGAGGCCATAGATCTCCAGAACCTTCTCAAAACCATCTGAAACACCGCGAACCATGTTATTGATAAGAGTCCGTGTCAAACCGTGAAAGGCACGGCTCCTGGAAGAATCGTCGGTCCGCTCCACCGCAAGAACAGACCCCGTGAGCGTCGCCTGAATGCCCGGCAACAGATCGAGACGAAGCTCGCATTTTGCGCCCTTCACAACCACCCGTTGGCGCCCTCGGTCAAGCCCATCAATCGCCAGTTTCACTCCGTCCGGAATGGAAACCAGCTGCTTACCTACTCTGGACATCAGAACCTACCAAACATTACAAATAATCTCCCCGCCGCAGCGCTTGCGAGCGCAGTCTTTGTTGGTCATTACGCCCTTTGAACTGGACACAATTGAAACACCAAACCCGTCAAGGACCTTCGGCATCTCATCAAAACCCCGATAGACCCTTTGCCCCGGCTTACTCACACGTTTAATACCCTTGATCACGGGCATAGAGTTCTTCCCATACTTCAGGTAAATCCTCAACATGCCCTGCATCTTGTCGGGAATCACCTTGTAACCCCTTATGAAGCCCTGTTCCTTGAGAACACGACTAATCTCGACTTTTGTCTTGGCACAAGGAACGTTTAGCCTCCTGTGCCCAACCTGGCTGGCGTTTCTTATCCTCGTCAGCATATCGGCAATCGGGTCAGTCATCATCGCCTCAAAACCCCTACCAACTAGCCTTTCTAACACCCGGAAGCTCACCCTCTCGAGCAAGATTCCGAAAACATATTCTACACATCTCAAACTTCCTCAAATAACCTCTGGACCTACCGCAGATCTTGCACCGGTTGTAGGCGCGAACCTTGAACTTGGGCACCATCTTCCATTTAGCTATCAGCGATTTCTTTGCCATATTATCCCTGTCACAACTTAGTGGGGCGAATCAACCGTCCAGCAACTAGGCCCTCTTGAAAGGCATACCCAGATGAGCCAAGAGCTGCCGGGCCTCATCGTCCCGCCTTGCTGTGGTCACAATAGTTACCGAAAGCCCGTGGATACGGCTCACCTTGTCATAATCTATCTCTGGAAAAATTATCTGCTCCAATATCCCAAGCGTGTAGTTCCCACGACCGTCAAAGGCCCGGTCCGAAACACCCCTGAAATCCCTCACACGAGGCAACCCAGCATTCACCAGCCGATCGTAAAACTCATACATCCGCCTTCCGCGAAGCGTCACGGAACAACCAATTGGCATCTTAGCCCGAAGCTTGAAGCCCGCTATCGACTTCCTAGCACGCCGTATCGCCGCCTTCTGGCCAGTGATCTGGGCCAACTCCGCAGCCGCCTCGTCCAAAAGCTTCAAGTTCTGAATAGCCTCCCCAACCCCTACGTTGATCACGATCTTCAAAAGCCGCGGAACCTCATGCACGTTCTTGTAGCCAAACTCCTCTGTCAGCTTGGGCACTACTTCTTCTCTATAAAACGCAAGAAACTTGCTCACCTCAACGCCCCTATATCATCTCGCCGCATTTCTTGCAGACCCTAACCTTACGACCATCAGAAAGCGTCTTGTGCGCTATCCTCGTCGGCCTGTCGCAGTTAGCGCAGACCAACATCACATTAGATATTCTCACAGGGCCTTCCTTCTCAACAATCCCGCCCTTCTGATCGACACGCTTCGCTTTAGTAGAACGTCTTATGAAATTGACGTTTTCTATCAGGATAGAGTTACGCTTGTGAAGAACGTGAAGAACACGACCACGCTTGCCACGCTCGTCGCCTGTGATCACCAAGACCGTGTCATTCTTCTTGACAAGGAACTTCTTGCGCCGCTCCTTAGCAAGACCGCGCTTAATCATACTACCTCTGCCGCAAGGGAAACGATCTTCATGAACTTCTTTTCCCTCAGCTCGCGACCCACGGGGCCGAAGACGCGGGTTCCGA
>DATLAJ010000093.1 GCA_035527515.1 bacterium | reverse complement strand
CGCGAGCAATATCAGTTCAGAATGGCCAGCGCCCCCGGACCATCGCCGACTGAGAATATCATCCGTATCATGCCATCGGTGCGATAGTCCATTATGTAAACCGTGTCCTCGCCGAATGAAGAGATGTAGAGATAGCCTGCGCTCGAGGCGACAAGTCCGGCCGCAGAGGCGCTCTTTCCACTGAACACGATGGGGTCTTCCGAGTCGTGCAGAACCGTGTTCGTGGCCACGTCTATCTTATACAAGTTGGCGTCCGAAGCGTCCCCAATGTAGGCGCAATTGTTCGGCGCAATCACCATACAGCCCGGAGAGCCACCGACCGGCAGCGACGTAACGATCTCGTCCGTTGCTGTGTCGATGACGTCAACGACGCCGAACTGGCTGAACCAATCCCCTGTGCAGAGCACGTAAAGCTCGCCCTGGCCGTCGTTCTGGATGACCTGGGGGTTGAGCTGGCTGGTTTGGAGCGTCTTGATGGTCTGCATGGTCTCAGGGTCGATGACCGTCACAACGCCCTGGCCATAGGAGTAGGTGCTCAAGTCGTAGTTGACGCTTGAGACATAGAGCTTGCCGTCGGCGAGGCAGATACCCTCGGGGCTGCGAGCGTTCTCACCAAGATCGATTGTGCCTGCCTGTTCCTGACTTGCCAGATCAAGGATCACCACGTTATCGGTGTAGTAACCCGTCACGAACGCCTTGTCGCCAGATGTGAACGCCATTGCCCAGGGATTTGTCCCGACGTCAAGGTCGATCTCGCCCAGCGCATCTCCGGTGGCCGGTGAGAAGACCTGCACGTTGTTGGACAGAGAGTTGACGCAGTAAAGGTCGTCGTTGTGGAACGAGAGATAGTTGGGGACGTCGCCGGTCGATGCGAAGTTGACCTTGACCTCTCCGGTCTCAGTGTTCACCGCGGAGAGCGTGTAAGAGAGGCCGTTGGCCACGAAGAGGTTGTATGTCGGCGGTGGGGTGAGGCCGCCCACGCCCGGAAGGAGCTCCTCGACTAGGGTCATGCCTGTCATTAGGTTGGCGGCGATGTTGACAGCGACGATGCTGCCCGGCGTGGCCGTCGTCACCAGGTCTGCGCCTCCTATGCAGTCGCCCAAGTGCCCAGCTCCGGCGCTCACCATCGCAGCCTGATGCGGATTGAGCCTAACGCTCAGGCCGGGCGTCGCGGCGCCGTTGCAGTAGAAAGTCGGCGAGACAGTAACCGGCTCGTTGGTGGTGTTTTTGACAAAGACGTAGTCAATGAAGTCGCCGCCCAAACAGAGGCTGGAGTGCAGCGAGTGAGAGACGTCCGCAGCCACATCCCTGAACGGAACCTGAAACGACATGCTCCCCAGAAACATGACGACCGAGCCCATGATGGCCCCTGGCTCGCCCATATACGACAGCTCTACACCAACCAGGCCGCTTTCGCATATCGATGTGTCAAAGAACTGGTCCACGGTCAGAATGATTGTCCCATGCGCAGGGACAGGGATGAGAGTGTAAGGAACCAGATACTCCCCGTCGAAGCAGAATCCAGGCGTGAAGGACACATCGGTGCCCGTCGTGTTACGGACAACAATGAACGAGTCAGAGCTCGCCCACGTGAGATACACTGGGCAGTGAAGCGTAACCTGCTGCACCTCTTGAGCGGACGCGATGCCATAAGCGACGACAACCACTGCCAAAAGAAGCAGTAATTTCTTAGCCATTCTCTATTCCTCCTGTGTTTGCTAAGGTCTTGTTTTTCAGATACTCAGATTTTTGCTTGATTCATGGGTTATTCCTTGACATCACCTCCCCTCGAGTTTTAAGCTGACTGTTAGCGAGTAGCTTCTGCCGGGCATAGCGTAATCAGGCATCACTTGATAGGAGTGGTCAAAGAGATTCTGGACAGAGAACTCGAGCGCCAGATGTTTCAGTGGCCTCATCTTGAGGCCGCAATCAACGAGCGTGTTCGATGGCAGCCACTGGGTGTTTGCGGCGGTTGTGAAGCTCTGGCTGGTGCGAGAGACCTGCACCGACCCAGATATCTTGTCGCAGCCAACGTTTAATAGCGCAGTCGTCCTGTTTCTTGGGCGCTTTATCAATTGTGTCGTGTTTTGGGGATCGGTCGTGTCCTTGGCGTCGGTATAAGTATGCGACATCTCCAATCGACACCATTTGAACACCGAGGCCACAAGTCGCGACTCGATCCCCGTCATCCGCGCGCGGCCCACATTAGTAGGAGACCATAGACCTCCCTGTGCTGGCTGCCACAAAATCAGGTTCTTGGCTCGATTCAAAAAATAGGCCGCCTCAAGTCGGAGATTATCCTCAATCCGGAGCTCGAAACCCGCGTCCCAGTTGTGGCATGTCTCAGGCTCCAGGTCAGGATTGCCCGCAGTGAAGGCGCTCCGTGGCCAGTAGAGGTCATCGAGGCCGGGCACGCGAAACGATCTGGATGCGTTGGCCTTGAGCGACAGGAAGGGCAATGGTTTGAGGCAGACGCCGAGCTTGGGGTTAAACGATCGCCCGACATCGGAATACCTGTCGAGCCTAGCGGCCGGTGTCAGAATGATCTTGTCGTCCAGTAGCGAGACTAGGTTCTGGAGGAAGACGCTCGACGTGGTTCTTGTGTGCGTGCCACTGTTTACACTGTTCTGTTTCTCCTCACTGGCACTGGCGGCGAACGTGATGAGCTGGTGCAGGCCCGCCGAGTAGCACAGCAGAAGCTCCACACCTCCTCGATGACCAGTGTAACCGCTCGGAGTTGCCCCCACGAAGATGGGATCGTAGTAGGATAGATGCTCGGCGCGCCAGTGGGCCATAAGCGATGCGGAAAGCCCCTTTGCCAGAAAATCCTTTTGGTCGAGAACAAGCGTTGTCAGGCTCCACTGGTTCTTCTGTTCAGCGTCAGGCGTCGGGAACTCAATCCTGCCGGGCAAGTGCTTATCCGAATCGTTCAGGATGTGGGTCAAGCCTAACTGTGTGCCCGAACCGAGCCGATAACTTGCACGTAAAAAGCCGCCGCGGGCAGTGTAGCTGCCGTTCTGTATCCGCTTGGTCTGCGTGCCTCGGAACTCGTAAGGAAAGTCGCCCTCGCTCTCGGCGTAGTGCAGCGACAACGCAAAGTCCAAGTTCTCGAGGCCTGCGCTGTGCGAGACTGTCGCTCCCAACGTGTCAAACGACCCGGCGGTCAGAGAAAGCGTTGTGGATGGCCTCTTCGTGCCTCGTTTCGTGATTATGTTGATCACGCCTCCCATCGCGTCGCTGCCGTAAAGTGCGGAGCTGCCGCCGCGGACGACCTCGATGTGGTCGATGATGTCCGCTGGAATGTCGGAGAGGTCCACGCCATCACCTCTGGCGGAGTTCAGCCTCACTCCATCTATCATTATTAGGACCTGGTTCGCGGATGAGCCTCTGATGCTGGGCGGGGCGAGCGAAAGTCCACCTCCGTATTGGTTGATTCTAAGTCCGGGAACAGCTTTGAGCATATCCGCTGCGGTCTTCGGCCTAGCAGGAAGGTCCTCGGGCCGAACGACAGTTACGAAAGCGGACACGTTGGATGCGTCCGTCTCGGTTCGTGTGGCCGTAACAACCACCTCCTTTTCAAGCGCGTATGAGGCTTTCTTGGTCTTGTGTTTCGCGACGCTGTCCGCCTTCTTAGCCTCTTCGGCCAATGCGCATGCGGCTAGGATTAACGAGGCGCTCAGACTTACGAGGAGAACTCTTCTCAGCTCCATACTCACACCAATAAATGCAAAAACCCCAACCGAGACCCCTCGGTTGGGGTAAAAAGACAAAACCGCCCCATCCCCAGTCATCGAGGGACCTCAACGAATCTTCCGTCTGGACAGGTTTCCTGACTTACGGATCAACCTACTCCCCGAAGCCTTCCCGGGCGCTTAAGGCCGCCCAGTGGCGTTAGTTTCGGGTTTCGTCCCCGATTACAGTGGCGTGCCCGCGGTGGAATCTCACCACACTTCCCTATTAAGCGAAGGGCATCCACACGGATTATTTACAGAGAACAATACTCAAGCAGAAGGCGCTGTCAAGCGGTCTTTTGAGGAGGAGTTTTCGTAATCGTGCCCGGGCCTGCTCAACTGACGGCGTTCTTCCCGCATCCCCGCAAGGGGATGGACGTGAGTAGCCGTAGGTGAAACCTACGGATCAGGGTCAGAGAAGGAAAGGAAAACAGCCCTGAAAGGGCTGAACATAGAACGCATTCCGTGGGTTGCACCCACGGCTACTATTGTGGCCCCCCTTCGGGGAACCGAATTTCTGCCAACAGCGGCCAGAAATTCCTGCGCCATTATAGCTTGCCTGCAGGGAACGAAACGCAGCATCAGGTCAATCCTAATTCCACTTGTTCCTTACCCACAATCACTCGCCACACAACCCAGACCGGCGATGATGCCCCCCTCACGCGACCCCGGCGTTTCGGGTATCAGATGACGCTCGCCCTCTTCAGGGCGAGGCCGAGTCGCCGCAAGTCGTTGCCTCCCGCGACCTCCGCTGGCCGCCAGGGGTAGCATCTCAGAAGAACCTCAATGGCATCGCCGTCGATGATTCGAGGCAGTTCAACTTCGAGCCGCTGCCAGCCGGCCTCAAGCGTGAATCTCGCCGCTGAACTCCCGTTCAGTAACACCTCGAGCTCGGATGATGCGCCCCTCAAGAGCTCGATTCGGAGCGTCGCAGCGCGCTTTGGGTTGTGGACAGCGAGCCTCCCCTCGCCGTTCGACCACCTGAACGTGAACTTGTCCTCCCAGAACTCAGGAGGATACCATCCAGAGATGAACTGCCTCTGATTGGACGCGTCGAACTGGCGGGGTAGGGAAGAGGGCATTGCCCCTTCGAGCCTCTCGTGAAGGGCGCCTGCTATCTTGGCCCAGTCAAAGCGGTCTTCGGCGAGCCTCCTTGCTGCCGCCGCCAGGGCCAACCCTTCCTCTCTGTGCCTCAAGACAAAACCTATATTGTGTGCGAAAAGAGCACGGTCAGAGATGATAGCGTGCTTGCCATCAACAAGGTGAGTGCCCCTCGCCCCAACAGCTGTTGTTACGATCGGAAGCCCTGCCGCCATGTAGTCGAACATCTTCAAGCTTGTTCCTGAACCCGAAGCAACTGGATTGATCGCCACCTCAGCTGCGGCCAGCCAGAGGTTTTTTACCTTCTCCTCAACAACTCCCAACACCTTCAAGTTGTCCGGGAAGTCAAGACTCTTAACTGCCGACAAATACTGATCTTTGACGCTACCTATCACCACGAAGTCAGCGTTCGGCAGAGCAGGAGAGAGGTGGTCCTTCAGAAACAGCAAACCCTCCAAGTTCGGTGGATGCCAAGACGCAATGAAAAGCACGACCGGCCTTGAGCATCCTAGAATTGTTCTGGCCTGCTCGCGCGCCTTTTCGTCAGGCACAACTATGGTGCTCGTATCAACTGCATTGGGAACGGTCCAGACCTTCTCCGGCTTGACGCCGAAAATGCGCGCGAGGTCCTTGGCCTCATCTTCGGACGTTGCCCAAAGCACGTCAGACTGACGAGCCGCCGCCCGCTCCACGCGGCCGGTGTCGCGCAGCAGTCTCTTGCCAGTCCGCGTTTTGTTGAGGTATGCGGCCTTGAGCTTCGTCTCCACGTTGTGCGCCTCATACACGACAAGCCTCGTCCGCTCAACACGACGGACCACATCGAACAGGAAAGGATGTGATGCAACGACGACGTCGGCCTTCCCGACGAAATGCTCGATCACAGCCCTGATCATCGGCGTGTGGTGCATCAGCCTCGGCATAGCTACGTCCGATATGGGAAGCCCCGCCGCCTTCTCTAGCTCCCACTGCTCTTTGCTGTGGACGGGGGTCATCGGAACCCTGACCTCGAAGAGCCCATCGGCAAGCTCTGTGACCTGATATGTTTCGTTGTAGTTGCCAATAGACACGACGACAACGTTGAAGTAGTGCGCCAGATGTCGATATAGCTGAAAGATGCGGCACTTTCCGCCGCCGACCGGGGGATAGATGCCATAAGGCGACAGAACGCATATAATTCTCTTATTCTGTCGCGAGTTAATAAAGTCTAGCTCGAGGAAATTGTAGGGCTGAAGCAGCTTGTCAACCAGGTTCTCCCAAGTCACATCGGAGACCGTTTCCAGCCCTTTTTGGCCCAACTCTCTGGCCATGCCCGGGTCTCTTGCCAGCAGGGACATCTTTTCTGCGACTGCCCGCGAGTCAGGCTCGCAAATAAAGCCATTCACGCCGTCTTTAATAAGCTCCGTTGGGCCGCCCGAATCAGTGCACGTTATCACCGGCTTGGCACACTTCATGGCCTCGAGCGTGACCAGTCCGAAGTCCTCCTGAACAGGCCCAAAAACGACCGCCAAGGCGCTTGAGTAAAGGGCTGAGAGCCTCTCATCCGTAACATTTCCCAGAAGCTCAACCCTCGGATCGCTCGCCGCAAGTGATTCAAGATACGCTCGCTGAGGGCCCTCGCCAACGATTAGCAGCCTGACATTCTCCTTGATGTGCGCCATCGCCGATATCACAAGGTCCATCCGTTTCGGCGCATCGAGCCTGCTCACTGAGAAGAAATAGTCGTATGGACCTCCAGAGAGGTCCGGCAAAGAGCTGGGTGGATAAACGACAACAGGCTCATAACAGCCAGCGGGAAAGTACTCAGCCCTGCGTCTCACTGTTTCCGAAAGGCAGAAAAAATGGGACACCCGACGGTTGGAGAGGCCGATGCCGTCGAGGCAGTGGACTATCGTCCTTGTCAACGGCCCGGGGAACCTAAGCAACGAGGCGCTCAGCCATGTCTTGAGACCCACCGGCAACGGGTAAGTGTCGTAAAGGCCGCGAAGACGATGGCACATATAGACAATATGCCTATTTGATCGAGACATCCACCCTGGATATTTAAGTGATATTACAAGATCGAAGTGCCTCAGGTCGAGTCGCCAGAATCTGATATATGAGGCGAGTATCTGGCAGAGAGTCTGTTCTTTAGCTGGGACCTTTATAGTCTCGACCTGGTGTCCGGCGCGACGAAGTGCATTTGCAAGGCCTGCGGCGAGTTTTTCGATGCCGCCTGGGTAGAATGGGACGGGGCTTGGTAGCGGAATGGCGATCTTCATTGGGGATCAGTTAGTTTACATAACATATCTTATCAGAACCAATACACGTCGCTCGTAAACCCACAAACACCGCTACATCTGTCCCCTCCAAGAGCCGACAAAACTTCCAAAACCTGCCGAAATCTCTAGAACCTACCTTGGCTCTACTTCTTCTTCGCGGAACGAATCACCAGTGAAATCGATCTTACCCTTGGGTTTAGCAGGCTCAGCGATAGGAATAATGATGCGCACATCATTCTTGTTGACCGCGACGAAAGTGTTGGTCTGGATGGCCTTGCCGGTCGTGAGCGATGTTACCTCAGCCTCCGTGATGGGCAGGAAGGCCTTTTCAGGTATGTTGAGGATGTCAGTGAGCCTCGTCATTGCTCCCTCGGCCGGAACGAGAAGCTTTCCAACGATCTTGAACTGGCTGGTGAAAATCTTGATATGCGCGTCTCGCCGAGCAAACTGCCTTTTCATGTCGTCAGCAGCAAGCTCAGTGAAAGTGGAGTCGTGAAGCGCTCCTTCTGGGTCGAGCCGCTCTGCCTCAATGACGACAGGTTCAAACTCCTCGTCCAAGGTTTCTGTTTCTTGCTCGTGAGTCTTTTCTTCGAAATCCGATAGATCGAATTCCCTCATCTTCTGCCCTCCTGGGTATTCAGGCGTTCTCTAGTTTGCTCTCAGTATCGAAAGCGTCCGGCCGCGAGCCGCACCGTGTCAACTGAGAGGTCTCGCAACAGACCCTCGGCTCTCGTTGCCATAAGCACAGTGGTGCCCCGGTCGGATGCGCGATTCAGTATTGTTATTATTTCTTTGGTGGCGGAATTGTCAAGGCCTAGGATCGGTTCGTCCACAAGAAGAGCCTTTGGCCCGCCGGATAGGCCCCGAGCGATCGAGAGGAGTGTTCGCTGGGCTTGCGAAAGAGCAGACACTGGGCTGTTGCTCCTATGCAGTAATCCAACGAGTTCGAGGACTTGCTTGGCCTTTTGAAGAGCCATGTTGCCATAAATACGAATGCTGGTCAGCGCGAGTAGAATGGTCTTGATTGCAGGCGCGTTGCTGAGGAAAAGAGGCTCTGCTGGGGCCACACCGATCGTCCGTCCTAGTATCCGGCTGCGTGTTTTTTGAGGGATTCCCGCAAGATTGACGCCGTCAACTAGCACGTGGCCTTCACTGGGCCTGAGTTGGCCTGAGACAATACGTAGGAGCGTTGTCTTGCCTGAGCCGGCCGGGCCGGTGATGGCCATGAGCTGGCCCTTGTGCGCGGCAAATGAGATATCCCAGAGGCCGAGCGCATTTCGGCTGAAGCTCTTCCCTACGCCGAAAACCTCTATCATTGAAACCATTCGTGCTCAACCTATGGCGTGAGCCTATATATAGTTCTTGGAAAGGGTATCGTTTCTCTAATGTGTTTGATGCCACATATCCAGGCCACCGTCCGCTCGATCCCCATCCCAAAGCCACTGTGCGGGACACTCCCGTATCTTCTCAAGTCAAGATACCACTCCAAAGGCTCCCGTGGCAGGTTGAAATCCTTGAGCCTCTGCTCCAGTATCGCCACGTCGTCCACGCGCTGGCTCCCGCCAACTATCTCGCCATAGCCCTCTGGAGCCAGAACATCGAAGCAGAGCACGAGGTCAGGATTCTCAGGATGTTCCTTCATGTAGAACTCTTTGGCCTTGAGCGGGTAATCAGTGATGAAAACAGGCCTGTCGAATTCATTGCTCAATGCGGTCTCGTCGGGAGCGCCGAGGTCCGAGCCGTATTCCACCTCGAGGCCATTCCTTCTCAGTATCTCGAGCGCCTCGTCATAAGTGATTCTAGGGAATGGTGTGGCCAGATTCTCGAGGATACTGGTATCTCGCTCGAGCGACTGGAGCTCTTTTGACCTTTTGTCTAGGGTCCATCTCACAACGTAAACCAGCAGACGCTCAGCGAGATCGGCCATATCATCGAGGTCGTAGTAGGCCGCCTCCGGCTCCACCTGCCAGAACTCCGTGAGATGGCGCCTCGTCTTGGATTTCTCAGCTCTAAAGGCTGGACCAAAGCAATACACCTTGCCAAGAGCCATTGCCGTCGCCTCGTTGTAAAGCTGCCCGCTTTGGGAGAGATAGGCTGTCCTGTCGAAATACTTAGTCTCGAACAGCGTGCTCATCCCTTCACACGATGTCGGCGTGAAGATGGGGGTGTCGGCGAGCACGAAACCCTCGCCGTCCAGAAAATCCCTTACGGCCTTAACAACTGCCGCTCTAATTCTGAGGATGGCGCTCTGCCGGGCGGAGCGCATCCAAAGGTGTCGTCTCTCCAGAAGATACCCAATTGAGTGCTCTTTTGGCGTTATCGGGTAGTTCTCGGCGATCTGACCAATGTCAATGCGCCTGAGCAGAAGCTCATATCCTAAAGGAGCACGCTGGTCCTCATTTATCACGCCAGTTACAATGAGTGACGTCTCCTGCGTGAGCGAATCGAACTTGTCAAATGTCTCGCCGCTCACCTCGCCTTTGGCGAGAACGCACTGGATTGTACCAGTGCCGTCGCGAACTAAGATGAACCTTATCTTCCCACTGGAGCGCTTGTTATACACCCAGCCCCGGATCGAGACCTCTTCTGCGACGTGCCTCCCGACACCGTCAATGGTTACGATACACGGCATTTTCACTGTTGCTCATCCTCGGTCCTGCTAAAGCGATCGCCAAAATACACATACCGCTCAAGGAACTTGTCGTAGGTCGTGAAGCCCTCGAAGTTGGGGTCCTTGTGTTTCTCTGACACTGCTCTGAATTGACCCAGCTTGGCGTCAAGATTGTCGATGTAGTGAAGCGCTATCGCCTCGAGCGTCATCGGCACCTGAGGCGAGCCCCACTCGAGGCTCCCGTGGTGACTTATCAAGGCGTGAAGCAACTTCCGCCACTTCTCCGCGGGGAAACTATCGAGCTTCTCGACGCAGCGCTGCAACTTCAAAAGCCCCAACACTATGTGCCCCAGAAGCCGACCTTCCGTCGTCCGCTCCACCGCTAGATCGCTATTGTACTCCTCCATCTTGCCGATGTCGTGCAAAATGCAAGTTGTGATGAGCAGGTCTGCATCAAGGTCGCCGTATATCTCGATAATGGATGAGGCGAGACGCAGGAGCGAAACGGTATGCTCCAGAAGCCCGCCAGGATAGGCATGGTGAATCGCCTTCGCGCCAGGAGCTATTTTGAATCTCGAGACGAACTTCTCGTCCGAGAAAACCTCTTCTAGAAGGGCTCTGTAATCCGGATCGGTAACCTTCTGGATAGACTCTGTTACTACGATAAAAAGATCAGCCAGGCACGCCTTTGGGCCATCGACAATGGCGCTGACGTCGTACTCATCCTCTGAAGCTAGTCTTATGTTTAGAACCTTAATGTTCGGTCGTTGTTGGAAAATGTTGAGCCTGCCCTTCAGCTTTATTACTTGACCTCGCCTGACGGCGAACTCGGTGCTTCCAGCGTTCTCCCAAACAAAGGCGTCAATCTCACCCGTCCTATCGCTCAGCCTTAGCCTTAGATATGGCGCACCGGCCTTCGTCTCGGAGGGAGTCTTGGACTTGAGCAGATAAACGCCCACGAAGTCGCTTTTGCTGGTGGGGATATCTATGATCCTAGTAACAGCGTTGCCGGACTCCTCGCCGTTTGCTTTCGGCGTCCCTTTCATCTTGTCCTCGGCCACAGCCCCCGAGTCGTGCCCAAACAGCTCATCCGGCATTTCCACCGCCTCTTTGTTACTCAATGTTGTTCAGTTGTTCGCGGATGATCTCGATGCGCGACTTCATCTCGATAGTGCGCGCCGCGACCTCTTTGGACTGCGATTTGGCCGCAATCGTATTGACCTCGCGAAGCATCTCCTGGCAGACAAACGTCAATTGCTTGCCCACAGCCGATTCAGACTTGCTCAACGTCTCAAATTGATTCAGGTGGCTGGCCAGCCGGGCCATCTCCTCCGAAACGTCGGACTTCACCAGCAGCAGAGCGACCTCCTGCTCAAGCCGGTCGCCGTCGATCTCCGCCATATCACATTGTTTGCGGACGAAGTCAAGCACCCTGTCCCGTATCCGCTGCTCCCCTCCAGTGAAGCTGCGCTCCAGCTCTCTTAAGTCCTCGTTAAGACCAGTAATTTGCTCGACAATTTTGGTCTCAAGGCTTGAGCCCTCTTTATTGCGCATCTGGACCAACTGCTCGAGTGACTGCATGATGCAATCCCTGATTGGTTCCCAGACTTCCTTTGTGTCCGGCGTCGTTTCCACCGAAAATGCTGGCCTGAAGTTGGCGAGCGCTTCCAGCCCGACATCACTAGAAAGCCCATGCTTCTCAGCAAGACGCCTCAGTGTCTTCACAAAATCGGCCACAAGACCCTCATCGACAGAAACCCTTGTCGTGCCTGTCAAGGTTGCCGGCGCCGAGATGAATATATCAACCTTCCCGCGCCTTATACGTCCCGAAACAAGGTCTCGAATCTTCTGCTCATACTTCATAAACCCCGGGGGTGTTCTCACCGAGACATCAAGAAAGCGGTAATTGACTGACCGAATCTCTGCTCTTATATCCACGTCCCCAATCGTGGAACTCCCCTGCCCGTAACCAGTCATGCTTTTCATCGTCACGATGGCACCCCGGTGGCCTTATGTAGCTGTGCATCTCCGAGCGAAGCGCGCACTAGCCCGCCTTGCTTCTCAAAAGCGTTGGCTTGCGGTTCTGGGATATGACGCCTCGCGTTATGACGCACTCAGTCACGCGTTTGCTGGATGGCAATTCATACATCACATCTAACATAATCGACTCAAGGATCGCGCGAAGTCCTCGTGCCCCCATGTTGCGCTTCATTGCCTCTCTGGCTATCTCACGCAACGCGCTGTCGGTGAAGCGGAGGCTGACGCCGTCCATCTGAAACAGCCGCTGATATTGCCTAACAAGAGAGTTCTTGGGCTCATCCAGTATCCGAACAAGGGCATCCTCCTCTAGCTCATGCAAGACAGCTATGACCGGCATCCGACCGACAAGCTCAGGAATGAGACCATACTTAACCAAATCCCGAGACTCAACCTGCGACAACAGTTCGTAAGGGCTCGTCTCTTGGTTCGCATGCACACTACCGCCAAACCCCATCCGTTTCTTTCTCACACGTCTTGCAACAATCTTCTCTAGGTCGTTGAACGCGCCGCCAAAGATGAACAGAATGTCGCGTGTATTGACGTTCAACGTCTCTTGATGCGGATGCTTCCGTCCGCCCTGAGGCGGGACTCCGGCCAGAGTGCCCTCAACGATCTTCAGAAGCGCCTGTTGCACCCCCTCACCCGAAACATCCCGCGTGATCGACACGTTCTCTGATTTCCTCGCGATCTTATCTACCTCATCAATATATATGATGCCACGCTCCGCCGCCTTAATGTTGAAATCCGCATTTTGGATGAGCTTTAGGAGTAAGCTCTCAACATCGTCGCCCACGTAACCCGCCTCGGTAAGCGTAGTCGCGTCGGCGATGGCGAACGGAACCTTCAGGATTCTGGCCAGCGTCTCAGCTAGCAACGTCTTTCCTACCCCAGTTGGCCCAATCAGCAGGATGTTGCTTTTGGTCAGGTCCACGTCAGACGTGCTAGCGTTGGAGTTAATCCGCTTGTAGTGGTTATAGACCGCCACGGACAGTATCTTCTTAGGCTTCTCTTGGCCGATGACGTATTCGTCGATCTGATGCTTCATCTCGGTGGGTTTGGGCAGAGTCCGAAGCCCGGGAAGCGTCCCGTTCAGAGACTCCTCTCGCCTTAGAATCTCGCTGCAAGTCCTGACGCACTCGTCGCAGATATAGACGGATTGCCCGCCTACCAGGCTTTTGACCTGGCCTCTACTTCTGCCACAAAAAGAGCAGACGGCCTGCTTGTCGATCAACTTGTGCGGTCTCCTTGACGTCATAATAACTACTCTCCAAATGTATTTGTGTGCCCGTGCAGAGTCAACGCGAAACTTGCAGAATCTGCCAACACAATGAGGGATGGCTGCTCCATGCCAGCCACGAATAGCCGATCTCCCAATGAGGATTCACGCAAAGGCCGCCAAGGGCTTCAGTCGAACCTTCGTCCCTCTCACCCGCACATCGTACTCTTGCCCTCGCGACAGGACCTCCAGCGTGCCGATGCGCTCATTCAGGCGATCAAGCTCCCCTTTGTCCACGAAGAAGTTGGTCTTTGCGCTCGTGTCATGGTGAAAGTGCATCGGGACAGAGATGCTCGACCTCAGGAAGCTAGCGAGCTTCTGACCGCTCCTAGCATCCCCAAATGGCCAAACTGGAAAGAAAACAACGTCCGCCTCTATCGCCTCGATCGGCTCAAGCAGCACCGAATCGCCCATGAAGAACACAATTATGTCATCCTTCTTGAATGTGAAAACGAAGCAGACTCCCTCTGATGCTGCGAAGACCTCACAGGCGATATCTCCGAGGTCGAGCATCTCGCCCGCCTCAACCGGTCTGCTGCGCAAGTGCTCCAGCCGCTCGTCCGCTTTCAGTGAGTTGATCACCTGCTCTGGGCCATAGACGATTGTCCCACAGTCGGCAACGGCCTCGATAGTGTCCGGGTGAAAGTGGTCCCAGTGCTCGTGCGATACGAAAATCGCTCTTGCGGGCGCCTCAAGCGGCGGTATCTCGCTCACGAGGCGCTTGTCGTCTGCCGGATCACAGAGATACAGGCCTCGGTCAGTTCGAAACCCAACTGAGGAGTGTCCAAACCAAGTTACTCGAACCATGCCCTAACCCGCACAGCAAAAAGGGCAGGCACCCTCTTGAGCGCCCGCCCTCTGCTAAAAGTCATTACCTGAATGTCTTGCGCTCTACAGTTGGTCTTGGATTTCCTGGGGGACGTTGTATTTCTTCAGGAACTCCGCCCTGTCTGCCTTCATTTGCTTGACCCAGGCGTTATACTCATCGAGGCGCCCATTCTTCTCGTAGAAGAGCTTCGGGTTTAGTATTTCCGCCGGAACCTTCTCGAGTAGCCTTGCGTTCTCAGGGGCATCCACATCGACAATCTCGTATCCGAAGTCCGGGTCTGTCTTCCATTTGATGTCACCCCGGACCATCGCCTCGAGCATTGCCGATGAGTGCCTGATCATGACCTTGAAGGCCTTGCCAGCCTGACGGTCTCTCTCATCGCCACCGACATATCCAGTATTCATCAACCAAGTTGTAAGCCCGGGCAACTTCTTGACCAGCTCTCCGAAGCGGCTCGGCATCAGCCCAAAGGCAAGTGGAAAGAACGGCTGTGTGAACGGAGAACGTGTCTTGCCCCTTTCCTTACCTGCCGCCGATGTCTTGGATGTCTCGCCCAGCATGAAGTAGGCAGCGGCACGAAGCGGCGAGGTGAAGCGAACGATCCCCGGCATTGCGGCATCCTTCCCCTCGTCCCTGTTCAATATTCCTAGGGAGCGAAGAGGCGGGAGGTCAGTCATATCTGCCGCATTTTCGATAGCGTGCATCGGGATTATCGACCGTCCGTTTTGTGTCCAAACAACGAAGTCCCAGCCGTCCTCGGGGATGCCGTTCTCATCAACCACGTCATCATACTTGATCTCGCCGCGAATGTACTTACCGACGTTCTCCTCCGAGGCGCCCGTCTCGATTAATGTGTTCTTGAGCCGCCTGACGTCCTCTGGCGCAAGAGCGAACTTCGAGAAGTCGAGCGTTCCGTCCTCGTTGAAGTAAACGTTCTCGAGCCAGGCAGACGGATCGACCGTCCCGTGATAGATGGTCGGTTCTGCCTTTTCATTAAGGTCCCACGTCTTGGCGAAACAGCCGTTCTCCGTTATCGAGACCTCGCCCTCCGGCCAGATGGCAATCATGTCGTCCTGAATTGGCCTGGTCAGCTCGCCCTGCTTGCTGAACGTTGTCGTCGTCTTACCAGTCCCTGAAAGGCCCAGAATGCCCATCGCGATGCGCTCGTTACCAACCGTGATCTCCTTGCCGCCGGCGTGCATCACCATACCGCCCTGAAGATAGACGTAGTGGTTCAGCATCCTCAGCATCCCTTTTTTGCTCTCCCCGAAATAGTCAGACCCGATCACATACGAGGTCCAGTTCTCGAGGTCCACTATCATCACGATGTTCCCGCCCATTCCGGGAGCGTCGCAGCCCGGAGTCATCACGACCCTGAAATAAGGCCGATGCGGCTTCCTCATCTGTTCCTCGCTCTCCACTCCAGAACGTGGAAACGAAAGAATCTGCTGCATCGCAGCCAAATTGGCCGCCTCAAGCGTGAAAAGCCACTGGACGGGGATGGCGTGCTTCCCAAGGCCCTGATAGCCATCGACCTGAAGCAAGTGCCCGCTCCTCTCGATAAACTGCCTCTGGTGCTCGATAAACTTCTCGGTCCTCTCGCGGCTCATCACCTGCCCGGAATACTTGGCCGCATCGCTCTCAGTCGCAATAATGTAGGTCTTCGCCTGTTGACGAGCCTTCAGCCGGGTGATCTTGTCGAGGCTGCCATACGCCGTCTTGACGATTGCAGGCGTGTGCTTCATCGCGAGGTCCCGGAGTGTCTCTTGACTCTGGTTGATGTGATACTTCACGTTGTAGCTGGGTGGTTCCAGCCCCATCTTCATCATCCCACACCTCTTCAGTTTTTGTTTCTTATCGCTAGGGCTCTGGACACTTGCCAAAGCGCCGCCGCATATCTAGACGTCGGATTCACAAAAAGCAACAGCTGTGATCACATTATTCCTCGAAAAATGTGGCAGCCCTAATAACTGGCCATGTCTGAACATCAGTTGCGTGCCCTCGACAAGTCAGTATTCTCATCGGACTGCCAGTCCCATTTGTACCTCATTGCTGGACACTCCGGACAGACCAAGGTTCCCACGAGAACTTGCTTAGCTCATTCACAGGAGTTCTCGTGTTTTCGTGTGCTGGTTGACGGGGTGTGTTGCTATATGGTGGGCTTCAGGGCATGGAAGAAGTGGGATTGAGTTCTGGTCGCTATTGCTTGAGTCCCCTGAAGGGGGGCCATGTGAGTAGCCCCGTGTGAAACGCGGGGTATCTAGCCAACGACACTGCTCCTAGCTCCCCTCGCCCAACCCCAGCCCGCGAGCATCAAAGCGCCAACATCGACCGATTACGAAAACTCCTCGCTCATTCAAGGTTGACTTACACAGGCGTAGCGGTGATATTCTTCGGCAGCTAGCCAGCCCACAGGGGCAGGATAGCTTTACTTTGTTGACTCGTTCGGTGGCCAAATCGGGAAAGAAAGAGGTCTGCTATGGGCAATCGCCCAGTTATTATATCGCCATATTCGGACATCTCGTCGATGGGGCCGAGAATCTTGTCGAGCTGCCTCAATGAGGCTGGGTTCAAGACAAGGAAAGTCTTCCTGTCGGTTGACAAGGAACTGGGCGATATCCCTCCAGGGCTTTCGCTGTATCCCGACCATTTGTTAAAGCAGATCGCTGAAATCTGCGAGGATTCGCTCTTCGTTGGGATTTCGGTCATGACCAATTACTTTGATCGTGTGGCTCAGTTGTCGGCGTTCTTGCGTGATCAGGTTGGAGTAACAGTGGTGTTGGGCGGAATCCATGCGACGCTAATGCCAAGGGAGTGCGCTGATATTGCGGACTTCGTCTGCGTTGGCGAATGTGAGGGGACGATCGTTGACTTAGCCAGGGCGTTAGCCGGTGGCGATGATCCCTCAAAGCTGCCTAACGTTTGCTGCAAAAAGGCAGGCCAATTCGTCCAAAACCCGTTAAGGGCGCTGATCGAGAATCTTGACGAGATCCCTTTTCCTGATTACTCCCTCGATGATGACTACACTGTCTTGAATGGCAATCTGGTTCAGGTTGACCTCGAAGTCCTGGAGACAATGATGTCAAGCGCTCCGGGGCGAGAAATAAGCCAAAGAAGACCTTACTACCTCACTATGATGACAAGAGGCTGCCGGTACAACTGCACCTACTGCTGCAATCGCTCGGTTCGTCAGATCTATAAGGGGCAGCGGTTCTTGAGACGAAGGTCTATCGAGAATTTCATTGCGGAGCTAGTCTGGGTCAAAAAGGAGCTACCATTCGTGCAGATGTTTGTGCTAGCAGACGACTCCTTTTTTGACACTGACGAGGCCCAGATTGAAAGTTTTTGCCGATGCTACAAGAAAGATGTAGCTCTGCCATTCTTATCTCTCGGCACTCCATTCGGAATAACCCCCGGAAAACTTGAGCTAATGGTGGATGCGGGCATGGTTGCCGTTCAGGTCGGGATTCAGACGGGCAGCGAACGGATTAGGAAGCTCTACAAGAGACCGTTTACGGAAAGGGAGGTTCTTCGGCTGACCGACTCACTTGCCCAATACGCCGGGAGGATACAAGCTCGTTACGACATTATTTTGGACAATCCTCTGGAAACTGATGAGGATGTGATTGACACGATACGTCTCTTCCTGAGAATTAAGAAACCGTATCACATACAGTTCTTCAGTCTAACGCTCTTCCCTGGGACCGAGTTGGCCAATTTGGCCCTTACTAAAGGGGTCATATCCGATTGGACGGCGCAGGTATATCGCAAGCAGCAGTTTCACAAGCGGCGCACCTATCTCAACTTTGTCATTAGCCTCTTTAACCTGCCTGTTCCGAAGTTCTTTATGCGTTTTCTGATAAGCAGACCAGCCCTTTACATGTTCAACAGGCCATACTTCGGTCGGCTCATCAGGCTGATTTTGAAGGACTAAGTGTATGGAGCCTGTGAAATCGACAAGATGACATTGAGACGCCAATGCGCTCGATAGGTGGTCTCGTCAAAAGCGTGGCGTTTCGTACCGGAACTGAGGCGTTCAAGAAGCTCGTCAATCTAGGCTTTGTGGTATTCGTGGCCAGGAAGCTGGGCGCGGAGGGCCTCGGCCGTTACAGTTTTCTACTTGTCCTGACCAGTATTCTGGGCATCATTGCTGATTGCGGGTTCTCGACGCTGATGCTGAGGGAGATCGCGACGAGGCGGAACGAGGCGCGGCGGCTGCTCGGCGCGTCCATCATTATGAAGTCGTTCCTGTCGGGCGTTACGTTCGGGCTAGTATGGGTTGTCATTCGGTTGCTACATTCGTCTGCAAGCGCGGGGGCAGGGTCTGGTGTTGGATACACCGAGGCGTATCTCTTTGCGGCTTATAGCGTTCTCTTGTCGTTCATGGAGATGTTCAACGCCTTTTTCGTCGTTGATCAAAGGCTTGACCTTGACGCGGTGACGAACGTGATTCAGCGCGGGGGGGCTGTCCTCCTGGGGATAGCTCTCGTTCTGGTGGGAATGAACGTAGAGGGGATTGGCCTGGCCTTCGCTGTAGCGACAGGCGTCGCGGACATTGTGGCGCTGTGGATGGTGGGGAGAAGATTCGGCAGTCCTGTCTTCAGAATCAAGCTTGCTCTATGCAAATCGCTGTTAAAAGAGGCGGTTCCGCTGGCTCTCACACTCTTCTTCTCGGCCGTTTATTTTAAGATAGATCAAGTCATGCTGGGGTGGATGCGGTCAGAAACTGAACTGGGTTGGTATTCGGCCGCCTACCGTGTCTTCGAGGTTACGGCTCTGATCCCCTCGATCCTGATGTTGATCGTCTTGCCGGTGTTCTCGCGGCTCGCTAAAGAATCTAAAGAAGTGCTCGTTCGGGCCGGACAGCAGATGTTGGCCTTGCTGTTGACGCTTGGGATCGCCGTCTCCGTGGTGGTCGCACTTGCAGCGCCCCGAATCGTCGCCCTCTTCGGTCGGGACTTCGGCTTAGAATCGAGCGAGGCGCTCTCGATCCTAATTTGGACAGCGGTGCCCATTTTCTGCAACTTCGTGCTGACTACCATCTTGATCACGATCGGTAGGCAAACGAGGCTTGCACACTGCTTTATGCTAGGGGCGGCGCTGAACATCGCGCTGAATTGGGTTGCGATCCCCCGGTGGGGTTACCTTGGCGCGGCGTGGTCCACAGTTGTTACAGAACTTGTCTTGTTCGGTTTGGTGGTTTATTTTTTGGGTCGTTATCTCTCTGGATGGAAACTGCGAGCATTCCTGCTGCGGCCCCTCGCCTCGGCTTTGTTAGCGGCAGGGATTGCGCTCGTGCTAGGCCTGGGGAGTAACCGGCCTGTCTTCGCGGCCGTGTGGTTGGCAATGTTCGGGGCCGGTATCGTTGCACTGCGGGCGATCAATCTGCGCGAGCTGGCGCTACTGCGTGGTATTGAAGGTGTCCCGGGGCATTCCAGTGTCGGTAATCATGGGGATAGAGGTTAGAAGTATCTCATCGAACCATGCGGCTGCCGAGGGGCCCTCCATTACGAGAAACAGAGACACGTACCTAGCCTGTTCAGGCGGCGTGAAGTAGTCGATGGAGTATTCCCAACCACACTCACGCTCGTTTGTTCGGTTTCTGTTAAAAAAGACCCTGCGGCCGTTCTGATCGTAGAACTCCTTTCCGGCATACGCACCGGTTTTCGAGGCCCAGAATCTGTAAAACAGCAGATACCCCTTGTGAGGATCAACGGGCACTCTTTCGGAGTAACTGACGGCTGTTGTAATGCGGTCGCTTGTTCTCAGAGCGACAGTTTCTTCTCCAGGCCACGGACTTGGTTTGGGACCCGGCCCCGCCAGTGGCGGCACGCCCTCGCTCATTCTGAAAGCCTCCCTTCCCCTAATAAGGTTCTTCACTTCTTCGCACAGAAGAAACCGGCGCCCACGAACCAATATCTGGGTCCCATCCGCATGCAGTAGGCGAACTGTGTCCTGACCAGGGCCGGTAAACGGCGCCGTCTCCCAAACAATTGTCAGCGCCGCCCTGTCCTCCCACCGGACGGATAGCTCATCTATCGACACTCCTCGAAGTGTCTTGTGTGCAATACTCACGCGGTTCCGCGGCATCACCAAAGCTGCGCCTTGGGGAGCGAGAGACTTCTCAAGCTCGTACTGTGGTTTGAACGCATCGACCTGCTGGCAAACCCACTGCATGCCTTTCTGGTCATTGGTAGCGGTGAAGATACCCAACAAGTTCACGAGCGGCCTGGCGTCACTTTGGTTCTGTGAGAATGCGTATCGATACTCCCTCTGGGCTTGTTCAAGCATGCCTCGTTTCTCGAGGGACCTGCCCAGAAAGTAGTTAGCCTGCGGCATCTTTGTGGTTAACTGTTTCACTCTCTTAAACATCTCAGATGCCTGCTCATACTGCCCGAATTGAAGAGAAAGCTTCCCCATCAGATACAGGTCCTTGCTGCGCTCCCAGGCCGGCATGTCTGTCCTCTGCGAAAGGTTGAGCGATAGCGAGGAGATACGGTCCTTTACACCTCCGAAGTTAGGATCGAGCTTGGCTACCATCTTGAGGTACTTGCGGGCCTTTAGAAGGTCATTCTCCTTCTCATAATGCTCTGCAAGTTTGAACGCGGTCTCGATCTCAAATTCGTCCATCCTGAGAATCTCGGTCATCGTCCGAGCCGCCTCAGCCTGCGTCCCGCGTTGCTCCTGAACATCAGCGGTCAGCTTCAGAACGCGCACAGTCTTAGCGAGTCTTCGCGCCTCTTCCAGGCATCCCAGTGCTATATCAAATCGGCTCTGCCGGGTAAACGCCTTACCGAGCTCGCAGTATATATCAGCAATCCGCTGGCGGTAACGATCCATTCTGGTATATGCAAAAGCCCTCTCAAAACCGTGTATCACATCAAACACATGCCCTAAGCGCAGTTTGTTTTCCGAAGACGACACCAATAAAACAGGGACGTTGTAGGTGAGGCGAGACCTCTCATACGCCACCTGTGCGGGCTCAAACTTTCCCATAGTCGAGAAACAGAGCCCTATCTTGTAAAGAAGGCGACCATCAACAGGGTCCAGACCGCTAGCAAACATATATCTGCCGAGAGCTCGCTCGGTTGCGCCAGCCTTTCTAAGACTGTCCCCGACGTAACCATGATAATCTACGACAAAAGCCTTCACCGGCACCAAGCAGACCCAGACCCCGGCGGCAAGAACAGCAACGACTCCGACTAGCCTGGCAACTCGCAAGCCCCGGCCAGAGGCCGAGGGGCGCCGCGCTGGTTCTGATGACAGTGAAGCCGAGGTTCGCATCTTCATTGAAAGCCCCATCAACATCGCCGTGGCTGTTAGGCCGACCGTGGCCGTAGGGGCGACATGGAACGGAAAGGCAGTCAGCGCATTAATGAGCATGGTCGCTATCGAAGTCAGCGCAGCGACACCTAGCACACACTGGTCCCTTGTCTTGCTGTCCACGCCCCGAATCAAGGCCCTCCTCAAAGTGGCGATCCCCAGTCCAAAAACAGAAACGACGAGAAAAACGAACGAGAATACCCCTATGACGCCGGTTTCTGCCGCGATCTGTAGGTATTCGTTATGAGCGTGGACAAGGCCGCCGCGTGGTGATGTCCTAACTTCTTGAGGGGGTGCGGCGCGTATTTTCTTGAGATTCTCCCGCGTCTGAAAGTCGAGATACAGGTACTTGAAGGAACCCAGGCCGTGGCCCAAGATAGGCAATTGCTGGATCATGGCTTTTGTGTTTGACCATATCGAGAGCCTTCTTTCGAGGCTGCCCTGTTCGGAATAGCGGTTTAGGACATCAGCGTAGTTCGTGAGGATCAAAGCATACATTAGGGCGACGACGAGAAACACGATTTGAACGGTTACCTTCTCTTTCCGAAGGCGGGGGCGCCTGCCCGTTATGATCGTTAGGAGCGCCAAGAACACGCCAAACCCTACGACTATTGAGATAGCAGGTGCCCTAGTCATCGTCAGCAAGACCGCCAAGACGAAGAGGCCCAGCACAAGTCCTAAGAGCATCTTCTTGATCTTCGATCTAGCGATGAGCAGTAAGGCCAACGCAAACGGCACCAAGGCAGAGATGTATTCGGAAACGAACACAGGATTGCCCAGAAAGCCCATCACCTTCCGCCGTCCGGAGACCATCACTTGTCCCACATCCTCGAGCGGGACCACGAAGATGGGGTCCCACCCTATCGACTGAGCGATTACCATCACCGCGTTCAGGACGCCCGTAACCAGAAATACGAGCAAAACCTGCCTCGGCCTCAACGTTCCTTTTCTAAAGGAATCGGCCAGCACAAGCATGAACGCAATGCCCAAGACAATGTCGAAGAATGTCCTCCTCGCCTCGACGGGGGCGGCTCCTCGCACCGTAGCCAGCACCAGGGTTATGAGGACCAGAACTAGCGGCAGTCTAATGGGCTTCCCCAGAGACGCCAGGTCGATGCGCATCGAGCTTCTGGTGATTGAGCCAGCCGCAAAAAAAGACACGAGCAAGACGCTGAGGAACTGTAAGAGGAGCTCCTTGCCGTAATTAAGCGACCAGAATGGCCAGAGACTGAAGAAAACTGGCCCTAGCAGAAGAATCAGCATTGTCAGGCGACAGGTCGCCTGGTCAAAGATATTCGCTCTAGCCCTGAACACTGCCTCGTAAGAGCCCTGTCAAATTGGGATCCAACACCTCATTCATACTGTTTGACCTAAGTGTCCCACTCTCCTTATATAACCGATCTTTCCGTTCAGCCAGCGCCTACGAGCGGTCCCTCGGCGACGCCACGGCTCGTTGCTCAAACTCGTCCCGAGGTTGACGCCCAAAAACATATAATCCCTCGCGTCTCGACGCACTTGAGCCTCCCTCGACCAACGTAATATAGCAGACTTGAGAGCCAGGCGAAGCTCTCATTTTGGACAGGCTAATCCGTCTGGATCAAGCGCAGGCCAAGGCTGAGCCAGGAACGCAGCTACTCCTCAGCACTGTTGCTACTAAACAACCTGTGTGAACATAGATCATCAAGAGCGGGCTGTTCTTGCAGCAGAGCGAGAAACCTCTCAACCACATCAGAGTCAAACTGAACGCCCGCGTATTCCATCAATTCGTTTCGTGCTTGCTGGGAGTTAAGTGCAGGTCTAAAAGGCCGGTCAGACCGCATCGCAACGTAGGCTTCGACAACGCGATGGATGCGCAACGTAAGCGGCAGCTGTGCGCCGCTGAGCCTGTCCGGGTA
>DATLAJ010000092.1 GCA_035527515.1 bacterium | reverse complement strand
CAGGCTCGCAACGACCTCCATCATCTTCTTCGAGTAAGGCCTAGCCTGAACAAGAAACCTCTCCGCACGACGCAGCTTGGACGAGGCGACCATCTTCATCGCCCGCGTCAACTTCTGCGTGTTCTTGACGCTGAGAATACGTCGTCGAACGTCTCTTAGTGTCGGCATATTAAGAACCTAACTATTGAAAGAATTGAGATTTGAACTCATCAATGGACTTCTTCAGGTCCGCCTCAAGCTCCTCGCTCATCTCCTTCTTCTCCTTAAGAGCTTTGAGGACCTCGGGGCGCTCGGAATCCATGAACCGAAACAGCTCGCGCTCGAATCGCTTTATCTCCTTAACCTCGACATCGTCAAGAAAACCATTGACCCCGGCAAAGATAATGACCACCTGTTTCTCTGTCGGCAGCGACACGTACTGATCCTGCTTGAGAACCTCGACCATCCGCTCGCCCCTTTTGAGCTGCCGCTGTGTCACCTTGTCAAGTTCGGACCCAAACTGCGAAAAGGCCGCTACCTCCCGATACTGGGCAAGGTCGAGTCGTAGCGTGCCGGCAACCTGCTTCATAGCTTTCACCTGGGCGTTTCCGCCGACTCTGGAGACCGAGACGCCAACGTTAATCGCCGGCCTAACGCCGGAGTAGAAGAGTTTCGTCTCGAGAAATATCTGGCCATCCGTGATCGAGATCATGTTTGTGGGGATGTAGGTCGATATGTCGCCCGCCTGTGTCTCAATGATCGGGATGGCCGTGAGAGAGCCGCCGCCGCGATCGTCGTTGAGCTTTGCCGCTCGCTCCAAGAGTCGCGAGTGCAGGTAGAAGACATCGCCCGGGAATGCCTCACGTCCGGGTGGGCGCCTCAGTAGTAAAGAAAGCTGCCGGTAGGCCTGAGCATGCTTCCAAAGGTCATCATAGACGACCAGGGCGTGCCTGCCGCTGTCCCTGAAATACTCACCGATCGCACAGCCTACGTATGGAGCGATGTACTGAAGCGTCGCCGGCTCGCTTGCGCTCGCTGTGACAACTATTGTATAGTCCATTGCATCGTATTCCTGGAACGTCTTGACAACACGGGCAACCGTCGAGCGCTTCTGGCCGATCGCGACGTAGATGCAAATCACATCCTCGCCCTTCTGGCTGAGAATCGTGTCAATGACCACCGCCGTCTTGCCCGTCTGCCTATCGCCAATCACGAGCTCACGCTGCCCGCGACCGATTGGGATCATCGCGTCGATCGCCTTGATCCCCGTGTGAAGAGGCTCCTTCACCGGCAGCCTGTCCACTACCCCGGGCGCGATCCTCTCTAACGGACTAAACTGCTTAGCCTCGATCGGACCTTTGCCATCGACTGGCTGGCCCAGCGCATTGACGACTCGCCCGATTACCTTTTCGCCTACGGGGGTCTCCGCAATCCGTTTGGTCCGCTTAACCAGGTCACCCTCCTTGATGTACTGGTCTTCACCAAAAAGAACGGCGCCGACGTTGCCCTCTTCAAGGTTAAGAGCGAGGCCCATCACGTCGTGCGGAAACTCAAGCATCTCTCCCAACATGACATTGCCGAGACCGTATATCCGCGCGATGCCGTCTCCCACCTCGATAACACGCCCCACCTCGGCCAGCGTAACCTCGGTGCTGTAGTTCTCGATCTGCTCCTTGATGATCGAGCTGATCTCCTCAGGCCTTATTCGCATATAATCCTACCTCCAGTCAGCTTCTCGAAGGCAAAACCAAAGAGGACTCATCATGACCAGTATCCAAAACGCCGCCGATCAGATCTTTGGCACGCAAGAGCTCCGCATCAACGGTAGCGTCAAAGAGCCAGTCCTCAATCCGAACCACAAACCCTCCAAGAAGTGTTCTATCCTGCCTCTGCGACAGTGTTACGTCCGCTCCTAGAAGCTCCTTCAATCTCTTCTCCAACGCCCGAACGTCTTCCTTCGGCACCTCAATCGGAGCCAAGAGCTCGCCCCGCATCCGCCCCAGCCGACGATCGGCCTCGTAATCATATTGCTCGACGATCTCTTCGACCAGCGATATCCGTCCGTGGCGAAGCAAGAGGTGAAAAAACTTGAAAAGAACATCCGGCGGCTCGAGCTTCTTCAGAACGATGTCCAATAGCCTCTGCCGAACGCCTAGCGCCAACGTCTCGTTATTCAACATGCTGTAAAACTCGTGTGACTCCCGCGCCAACCTCCCAAGCGCCCGCAACTCCTCGCGAATGTCCTCCAGCTTATCCTCGGGAACCAAACCACACAACGCCTTAGCATAGCGCTTTGCCAAAGAGGTTTTATTCACGAACGCCTCCCGATCGCCAAGATGCGAGACCTAACCAGTGCCAGATGAAGAGCGGGCGTAAGCCTCTGGGAAATCCTCGCTCCGGCAACATCCACGCAACGTTGCGCTACCTCCTTGAGTACCCCTTGCCGAATCTCCTGCTCCCGACCTTTCAGGGTTACACTGGCCTGGTCTATGATGCTTCCAGCACGCTCCTTGCCATCCGCAATCAAGGCATCTCGCTCGACCTCACCGAGCTCCTTGGCCCGCACACTGAGCTTCTCAATCTCATCCTCAAGACCTGACAACAAACGCTGAGCCTCCTGATGGTCGCTCTTGGCCTCCGCTAACTGAGATTCTGTGGTCTTGAGCAGCTCAACGGCGTCCGCAATCTTCGAGTCGAGCATCGCGACCAACGGCTTCCTGAGAAAGTGATACATCAAATACACGAACAGCCCTAAGTTCACGAGCTTCATCGTCTCAGGATATACGTGGCCGCTAGCCCTCAATGCGTAGTTAGCGATCAGGTAGGCTCCCAATATATAAACAATGACCATGGAAGGCCTCAATAGCCGTCGAGAACGCCTATCCTTCCCCTTACCGCTGCCTGCCATATCCGACCTCAACTCTCCTGCACCGATAGAATCCGACTCGCGATCTGCTCCGCCATTATCCCTATCTCCTCGTCCTTGATCCCATCAAGCGCGGCCTGCTTGTCATTGAGAAGCCCCTTCTCCCCAGCAGCAGTGACCTCCTCCGCCTTGTCCAGCGACTCCGAGATCAGTCGGAGTCGCTCGGCGCGGCCTTCTCTGATGAGCTTCTCTTGAAGCGAGATCCCCTCCTTGCGTGCTGCCCTTATCCGGCCCGAGTACTCCTCACGCATTCGTATCGACTCGGCCCGGAGCTTCTCGATCTCGTCTTTGCGGCCGCTGATCAGTGCATCACGCCGGTCGAGGTGCTTCATCAGCGGCTTCCAGAAAACCTTCTTCATCACGAGAAACAAGATCACGAAACTGATAGCTTGAATGACTATCGTGAAGTTTAGCTCAACCATTCCTATTCACCGCTGCTCGTCTCGGATTCCCAACTTGCCCCGTGAACAAGGGCCCCAACAAAGGCAGAGAGCCCAGGCAAGCCCTGTGGCCACGTATCAGCCTGGCCAGCAACCAGGTATAATGCGAACCTCTAGCCACCAACAACAAAAATCAGAAGCAACGCGATTACCAATGAGTAAATGCCTGTTGACTCGGAGACTGCCTGGCCTATGAGCATCGTTCTGGTCAGCAGGCCTGCCTCCTTCGGGGCCCGAGAAATGCCCTCGCAGGCCTTACCGGCGGCATAACCCTCGCCGACGCCCGGGCCTATGGCTCCAAAGCCCATGCAGATGCCCGCACCAAGAAGCGCAGCAGCCTTGATGATCGCGTCCGAAGTAATCTCCATAAAACTTCTCCCTTTCCTTACTACTTGCACAACTAATCACGCCACTGCCAAAAGGCATAAGCAGCATGAGTTCTGGACTACACAACGAATATCATAAGCAGAGCTATGATCAGAGAGTATATGGCCGTTGACTGCGCAACTGCCTGGCCCAGCAACATGACCCGCGTTGTTACCGAGCCGGTTCGCTCGTTTATCCGAATGCAGGTGCATGCGGACGCCGCCGGGATACCGGTACCCAAGCCGGGGCCGATAGCGCCAAAGCCCATGCTGATGCCCGCACCAAGTAAGCCAGCTATCTTGACGATGTCCGAGCCATCGCCCGTGGTGAACATCAGCAGAAAAGAGACGACCAGCGCGAAGATGGCCGAGGTCTGAGTAACGGCTTGGCCGATCAGCATCGTCCCGATTATCTGGCTGCGCAAGTCCATGCGCCTCGCAGTAGCAGCGCAAGCAGTCCCGCCGGGCATGCCCCCACCAATGCCACTGCCAAACCCACCAAAGCCCGCGCTTATCCCTGCGCCAAGAAGCGCTGCGGCCCTCTCCCAACTCCCCGAAAAAGGCGTGTAAAGAAGGATGAATGCCACGACCAACCCAAAAACGACCGGGGTTGAGGCGGCAGCCTGTCCGATCAGCATCGTGACGCTGACCTGTCCGGCCACCGAGGGGCGCCTCGCTATGCCCTCGCAGGCCTTTGCGGCAGGGAAGCCTCCCCCGATACCGACGCCAAAGCCCGCGATACCGACGCTTATCCCTGCGCCCAGAAACGCCGCCATACTCACTACGATATTGTCGCCGGCGCCGACGCCGGGGCTGATCATCAACACTGCGATGACAAGGGCAAAGATGCCGGACGTCTCGGTTATCGCCTGGCCAATGAGCATCGTTTTAATCAGCTGGCCCGAGGCGCTCGGCTGACGGGATATGCCCAAAACGGTCTGGCCTGCGGTGTAACCCTCCCCAACGCCTGCACCGATAGCACCAAAACCCATACAGATGCCGGCCGCAAGATACTTGATAGCTTCAGCCCAATATGCTTCCAATTGCAGCCTTTGACTCTTAGTCCGAACGAACCGCTACCGAGATATACGTCAAGTAAAGCATCGTGAACACAAAAGCCTGTACCGAGCCAACAAATAAACCGAAAAACCCGGTGAGCAATACCGGAACAATGAGAAACATCAACAGCTGCGAAACGACCAGAATGATGATTGAGCCGCCCATTATGTTGCCAAAAAGACGAAAGGAAATCGATATCACCTTCGCAATCTCGCTAACCGCATTGAGCGGGAACATGAAGAACATGGGCTGGAAGAACCCCTTGAGATAGCCCCATATCCCTTTGGCACGCATCCCAGAAATGTGCCATATAAAAAAACCCATAATCCCCAGCGACAGCGGCGTGTTTATATCACTGGTGGGCTCCCGAAGCCCAGGAATAACACCGAGCCAATTCGACAGGAGCAAGAACAGGAAGAGTGTCCCGATGAGCGGAAGATATCGCCTATCATCCCGGCCCAATGAATCCTCAACGAGGTCATCGAAGAACCTGGCCAACAGCTCGACCACAACCTGAACGCGGCCAGGAACCTCTTTGAGCCGCCTCACCACAATAGCGGCCACAACAACGATAATGGCCATCACGACCCAAGTCATTATCACAGTCACGTGGTTAACGCCGCCCAAGGGGAGCTTCAGGCCCCATATCTCGTGTAGCTGAGGGACTTGCCCTACGCTCTCCATTCCTGTTAACTCTCCTCAAAAGCCCCTTCCGAGGCCCTCTTAGAATCCGCGTAAAACCGGCTTATCACGGGCTCGTAAAGGACAAGTATGATGTGGCAGAGAAATATCCCCGCCGCCACGGCCGCGAAACTGACCGACGAATACTTCGCACCGACCAATAGTGCCAGACCAAACAGTAAGAACCTCGGCACGAGCCATGCAAACGAATGCGCTGCCGCTCGATTCGAATCGGCAATTACGAGCAATCTAAGCGACTTCTTCACCGCAAACCAAAACGCCGCAATGCTTGCTACCGAGCCCAGCCCAAAACCCAGGGCGACTCCCCAATAGCCCATGAGCACGCTCAAGGCGCAGACCACGAGCGCAGCCCCGGCCGCGACCGTGGTTACACGGCGCCTGAAGTCAAATAAGCACTCTTTTTGTTCGTCTATGTCGCACAACCCCTTTGACTGGAAACGCACAAGCCTCAATCATCTCTCTTTCTCACCATCATCGCCAGCGGACCCCGGCGGAATGAAACCTTTGAGAAGCAAGCGATACACGTTCCAGAAAGCAGCACCAATGCCAAACAATATGCCAACAACCAAAAAAGTGTGGTCTGTGTCAAGCCATCTGTCAACGTAGAATCCTGCTCCAAAGCCCACCCCGATCGCCACCACAACCGTTAAGCCGATCTGAGTAACAAGCCCAATACTCCGGAAGAACTCTCTCAAAACCTCGTCCTTGGGTCGTCGAGGCTCTCTCGTGCTAGGCACTACTATCCTTTGCTCTATTCGGTAACTTTGCCCAAAAACTTCAGCGAAGGCGGCTGACACAAAAAGCCTCAAATAGGGAGGCCTAAGGTTACTCTTGAACCACTCAAGCTGTCAATACTTTCCCACAGACCCCAAAAATCACATTGACCGTGTGGGCGACCCCCTTGTTTTTGGAGTGCGGTGGCTTGACACCGCTTTCATTGGTGGTGGCTTGATACCAGCTGCGAAGCCCCCAAGGAGAGAACATAGAGAATAACATACAAAGGGATTAACGTGAGAAACCGTAGGCGCAGGCGCGCATTTATCGAACAGCCACATACTCCGCAAAGGAAAGAGACTCGGGCACGGTCAAGCCATCCTCCTGAAGCCCTTGCACGTGCATTTCGATCGCCTCGTGCATATTTCGTTCGACCTCATCCCGGGTTGCGCCGGTGGCCACGCAGCCCGGCAGATCGGGCGAATATGCCGAGTAGTTGCTGCCCGCCTTCTCAATCACCACAAGGAAACGATGCATTTCAGCTCCTCTTCAGTCCCGCCTGTTTGAATATGCTGTTTAGCGTGCCGGGTGCCAGATCATCATTCGGATGACCCGATATTCACGCATATTCATACAGTGGTGCCGCGCCAACTGGCTCTGCTGGAGTCCCAAGCAGCGCCTCGATCCGACGAATCGTATCCGGACTCAGAAGAACGTCCCCACACTCGCAGCAGACCTGCGCTGGGACGTGGTCTATGACAATCAGCTGCCCATTGTGCCGCACTGTGTGAGCGATCAGATGCTCCTCACACTCGCCGGGGCAACCCTCAATGCTACATTTCATAATCTATAACCTCCTCTGAGTTGGTGTTACCCATTTAGGCGGTTTAGGCTCATACACTGTGATTACTATAAGCTCTTCACGGCCTGTAGTGCAAACAACGTGAATCGGGCGGGCGCTGCCCGTGTATCCACAAAGCAAACAGCAAGACCCCCGCCGGTGTTCAGGATAGTCCTCGAGGATGCACGAGCTCTCGATTGCGTCCAGAAGATCATCAAGTGTTATCCCCTTCCTCAACCATCTCCTGATGTGCGTGCAGCGTGACTCGCACATTCTCAGCTGAAGCCTGGTTCCTTATCCGCTTCAGCTCGACCTTAGAATCCATATATATCGTTGCCCTCAGCATCTGCCCTCTAGACGCTTGGTCCCATGAATGACAAGAGACCAACCTCGGGGCAGCTCGGTCTTTCAGCGTCCATTGGCCTCTGCTTGCCTGATTTCCTGAATCTTCCCCAGCAGATCATCCGCCTTCTTGACGTAGCCCTTCATGCCGTTCGCCTCGGGGGCAAATGCAGGACTGCATGTCTGCGTTGTGAACGCTCCTTCTCGCCATATTCACCTTAGAATGTTGTAATATTGTAGACTCACGTAGCTGGGTCCGGCGAGACTCGCGTTATCCCCATTTCTGGTGATCCTTCCCTTAGGGCCTCCACTAATGCGATCCTCAGTGCGTCGGCATCCCCGAGCTGACATTCCCAGACTCGGATGACCTTCCACCCTCTGTCTTGGAGATGCTCGGTTACAGCATGGTCTCTGGCTTTGTTCTTGCTTATTTTGTCTTCCCAGAATCTTACGTTACTTCTCGGTGTGAGGTTTCGATCGCAATCATGGCCATGCCAGAAGCATCCGTCCACAAACAGGGCCACACGCTCCTTGCGCCATACGAAATCAGGCTTGCCCTTGAGAGGATAGTGCCTTCTCCACCCTTTGAGACCCGATTTCTTGAGGAATCGCATCATTCGAATCTCGGTCGTCACATTTCCATTGCTTCTGATTCGTGACATTAGTTCCGAACGGGTTAGGCCACCAAAGGGTGTCTCATCCGAGGCTGCAGGCTCTGATCGATGTGCTTTCGTTTTTCCGGTTGTCCTATTCGCTACTTATAGGCTGTGGACTCATAGTGGTCACTGTATCTAGCATTATGCAATGATGAAAGATCCGCTTCAAGCATTAGGCAAACGTGTCCGGAAGTTAAGAGCGACTCGTGGTATATCCCAAGAAGAGCTTGCTCACAGAGCTGGGCTGCATCGGACATACGTCGGAGGAATAGAACGAGGAGAACGCAATGTCAGCTTGCTGAACATATTGGCGATCGCTCGCGCTCTGGAGGTCCATGTGACCGAGTTGTTTACAGAGATGGACTAGATTACAACTATGAAAAGGCAATCCGACAGAGCTAAACTGATTGAGACTGAATACCTGGCCGAATTCGGCCTGAAGCCACAGTTCATATTGGGTGCGATCGACTACCTGTACGATGTTCTTGATCGTATAGACACAACGCTGCAGGATGCAGGTTCAGATAGACTATCTCAATTGCTCGAACTCGCGAACTTGTCAGCCATAGTAGGGAACTTATTCAGGCGTGGCATTACCCGGACTTCAAAGGGAGCCTTCATACAGAACAAGCCTCATACATATCCCGATCTGATAGGCGTAGCGGAGGGATCCAAGGATATTGAAATAAAAGTCGCATTAGAAACCAACAAACCTAAGGGCCATTTAGTCAAGCCAGGGCCTCATGTCACGCTCCGCTATGTGCTTGCGGACCAAGACGGCAACTACAGGCGCGGGAGAGAGAACCGGGGTGACGTCGTCTGGGTATGGGAGATTCGAACAGGAATCCTTGATGATAGTCATTTCCGCGTCAGTAACACGGAGGGAGATTCTGGGAAGACTGCTGTAATCAGTGCAGATGGGATGGATGCGTTGGAAGTGGCTTATTGCGACATACTTCGTTGTCCCCACTCACCTTCGCGTAGGCGCTATCAAGATCTTGAGAAGTTGTATAGTCGATAGGTTACTGATTGACCCTTGAATCATCTGCCGTGTAGATCGCCTCGCCGAGGGCTTTCGCAAGTAAGGGCGGGACGGCATTTCCTATCTGTTTTACAATTTGACCGGTGGTCCCAATAAACTCAAAACGGTCTGGAAAGCTCTGAAGTCGTGCCCCCTCCCTTATTGTTAGAGCTCGATTTTGGCGAGGGTGGATGCATCTATTGGATGCTGGGTGGACGAAATTCACAGTAAGCGTCGTACTCGGTTTACTAGCGTCAAGCCTACTGTAACATGTGCTGAATCCACTCGAGATGAGTTCTTTGGGTATGTGGGAAATATTTGCTCCCGCATGCTCTATTATATTGAGCATTCTCTTGGTGTGTCTTGTGGCTCGATGAAGCGTTAATTGAGGGTTTCCCCCTCGCATAGTTCTTTGGAAGTCATTTCTGGGCTCATCAATATAGTGGTTCACTTGTTCTCCAGCTTCAACAGGAGCCAGATCACTTATTGCCACGCTAACTGTGACCGCAGGCATCAGGTTTGGAGAAAAAACGGGCAACACAGATATAACCTCCGGCCGAGAACCAGCCATGCTCCTGTATTCGGCAAAATGAGTCGGTTCCGGCCATTTAAAATCTATGCCCATCCTATTTCCGATTATGACTATTCGCTCCCGGTTCTGGGGCACTCCATATAGAGCTGCATTTATGATTCGCCAGGACATGTTGTATCCGATATCCTGAAGCGCGCTGATAACTGACTCAAGCATCACTCCTCTTTTGTGAGTGAGCATTCCCACAACGTTTTCCAGGAGCATCCACTTTGGCTTTAATGCGGCGATTATCAACACGAAGTACTCGATCAGATTATTTCGCCTGTCGCCCTCGGTGACTGCCCTGAAAGGACGTATTGAAGAGAACCCTTGACAGGGCGGTCCCCCGGCAATGAGGTCTACCCGGCCCATGGACTTCCGAATATCCTCAATTCTCCAGTCCCGAATGTCACCGATCAGACCCGCAGCGCAAGGGTGATTTGCGAGAAATGTGTCTAGCCTGTCTGGAAGTAAATCGAGCCCACAAACAGCAACAAAATGACCCGTCATCTCCAATCCGAAAGACAGACCACCACATCCCGCAAACAAGTCCAGTACCCTCAAAACACCATCTGGGGCGGTCTTCCGCGCCGGAATGGATTCCTTCCGATTTGTCAAGCGAGTGGTATAACCTTCGCCAGGGGTAACCGTCCTTGAATACCGAATCTGACTCTTGACCAGCTCAGATTGCTCAATCCCAAAAAGACCGGCCATCTTCCCAAAAACCTCGTCGCTTGGCAGTTCCAGGCCCCTTTCCCACTTTCGGAGTTGGTGTGAGGAAACACCGAGTCTGTCAGCGATGGATCTCTGCGCGAGCCGGCTCTTGATACGCAGCGTTCTAATATCACATGTCATCTCTGCAAACCTGTGCCATGACCTTGTTAAACCCCAACCATTACGCTACTTATCGTATAAAACGAATCGCCTGTCAATCTCAACTGTCGGTACTTCGCAGTCTAAGCGCAACCCATATTCCCGAATGTTGTCTTCCGCGGTTTCTTGTTCAGATCTGCGGCAGCCCATGCCCTGCGTCCGGTCAGGTCCAATTCCAGCTGGAACCATGCAGAATCAGACCCATATACCCAATAACCCGACGAGCCCGCTCAAGATCTGCGAAACTCCTGTTTCCCACAGAGAGCGGTTGCCTTGCCGAGTGCAGTCGCGGCCTATTCCGGCCGAAAGGCTATAGTTATCGTGCCCCACTCAACGTAGTCCTTGCCCTCGGGCAGCGGCTCGAACCTGAGCCCCCGAACGTATCTGAGAGAGTAGTCGTCGAGGCTCGCGTCGAGCTTCCGCTCGAAGAGAATCCTGGCAACAGCGCCGTCAGGCTGCACCCAAAACTTGATCCGGACGTTTCCCGGCGTCGAGATCGTCACCTGGCCTAACGACGGGCGATAAACGATGCGCCTCGCCGAGACAGGCCCTATGATGGACTCCACGTTGACCGCGGGCCTCTCTTTCGGGCCCGACACCGCTTCAAATGGTGCGATCTTGGGCATACTCACCCTTTCCTTCGGCTGAGATGGCGCCAGCGACCAGGGCTTTGGTTCACTCGCACCGGCTCTGCCCGTCTCGCGCCTGGACTTCGCCAGCCTCTCGAGCGCCTTCTCAACCATTTCGGGGAGGCGCTTGTCCGGCAGGTCCTCCACATTAAGCTTGAGATCGTCCGGTGCGGAATCTGATTTGGGCGGCCGTGTGAATATCCCTAGCGGGAGCTGCTCGGCAAAGGCGAGCGTATCGGCAGAGAGCTTCGAGAGCAGCTTTGCTTCCTCCTCAGACACGCCCATCGCCGCCACCTCATATCCCAGCGCCCCGTAGTCGAGGGGGAAGAGAGCGACCTCGATGAGCTCCTCCTTCGGATTAGGCTGTGTTGCCGGAGCGGGCGCTGGAACCAGAATGGCCATAAGGATGTGAGCGATGACCGAGGCGGCAAACCCGACCGCCATGTAGCGATTATCCAGGGACATCTGCACTATCCACAATCCCCACGACACAGGCATCAACGGGGATGTCCTTACTGAATGGGACCGCCGCCTCCTTACCAGAGACCCAAAGAACCATCTCCGACGCGCCTGCTCCGGCCGAATCGACCGCCACGATGGGGCCACCAATCGCCGTTTGGTCGCTTCTCAAAGGCTGCAACAGCAGGAGCTTGATGCCCCTAAGCCGCTCGTCCTTGCGCGTTGCGACCACCCTGCCGATGATTCTGCCCAGGTTCAAAACTTATCCCCTTCCAAATAGGCCAGGCCCCAAGTCGCTTGAGATGGTGCCTAATACTAACTATTCTGTTCTCAAGCTTATATCACATCCCAACCTGGCTTCAAACTGAGGGGCGAACGGTTCCAAGCGGGCAGACATCGCCTTGCCGGGGCATGGGGTTGGCACGAACTAAGGGAGAAAGTGCACGATGGGACACGACAATCACGCACCAAGATACAACTTCAGGCCGGTTGCCGGCTCCATCCTGATTGCGATCTCCATTCTTGGCCTTGCGCTGCTGCTATACGTCCTGTGGCAGCTGCGCTCGCTCATCGGGATGATGGTATTCGCTTCCCTTGCCGCATACGCCCTGAACCCGGTCGTTGGCCGGCTGGAAAGGGCCGGCGTGAACCGGACGCTGGGCATCATTTTAGTAACTGTTTTGATGGTGGCCGCGGCGGCGCTGGTCCTCTTCCTCATTGTGCCGGCGCTATTTCGCGAGATAGCGGAGCTCGCCAGCAACGTGCCTACATATCTCGCAGAGGCCAGAGATTGGGCGAGCTCTTGGTGGGAGCGATTCTTCGGCGAGAAGTTCCCCTCTGACCTCGAGTCGTTCATAGATGCACTGGCGCCTCAGGCCGAGACGCTGAAATCGCTTGCCGGCAAGGCCGCAAGACCCGTTGGGACGCTCATCGCGGGGACATTTGGCAGCCTTGTTGCGCTGATAGGTTGGCTAATCGGCCTGGCGATCACACCGGTAGTAGTGTTCTACATCCTGCTTGATTTTGATAAGATGACCGACTGCGTGTTATCGCTTATTCCTGCAAGACGGAGGGACTTCGTGGTCGGGCTCATCAGTGAGATCAACTCCACACTTGGCAACTTGATACGGGGGCAGCTCCTCGTTGCGCTCGTGCTCTCGGCGCTTTACTGCGCGGGCTTGTGGCTGATAGGTGTGCCCTACTGGCCGCTGCTTGGCCTTTTGTCGGGCTTTGCATACATAGTTCCCTATCTATGCCTCGTGATTGGCTTCATTCCATCAGCGATAATAGCGGGCTTTCATTCGCAGCCCTGGTGGCGTGAGCCGCTCTTGGTCATCCTACTTTTCGCCAGCGTGCAGGCGCTCGAGGGCTTCGTGATTACTCCCAGAATTGTAGGGAGAAAGGTCGGACTGCACCCGCTGCTAATCATCCTGGCGGTTCTGGTCGGCGGCACGCTCGGCGGATTCGTGGGAGTGATTCTCGCCGTGCCGTTGGCTGCCGTGGCTAAAGTTACCTTTATGCACTTCTTTAGAAAAGTGAGGGCAGGAGCGGTCGAGGAGGACAAGAAGATGCCGCCGGGTCAGCAGGACGGTGAACGCCTACCAGGGCCAGGTCCTACGCCCAAGATGACACAGGAAGCATCGAACTCGTCCTCAATGTCCGAGCACGGCGCAGCACAAACGCAGCAGCGGGAAAACCACCAGAAACTGCCAGACGGCGCGGCAGACCCCGAGCACCAAGAACAACAGGACGAAAGGGGCAAATAGCGCTTGCCCATCACTGTCTCCAAGGTGCTCCCCGGCTCAGCGGCAGATGCGGCTCAAATCCCAACAGGAGCGAGCATTACAGACGTCAACGACGTCGCGATCAGCGACCAAATCGACTTCATGGTCGCCTCCACTGACGATCGCCTCGAGATCAGCTACATGGGCCCAGCCGGCACGCCGCACACCGCAACGATCGTTCGCACGTTCGGGCAGCCGATCGGCCTTGCTCTTGAGCCGATCAAGCCCAGAATCTGCTGCAACAAGTGCATATTCTGCTTCGTAGATCAGATGCCGACTGGGCTTAGGCCGCCGCTTTACGTGAAGGACGACGACTACAGGCTCTCCTTTCTGTTCGGCAACTTCATCACCGCCACGAACATCTCGAGGGCAAACCTAAAGAGGATCGAGCGGCTCGGCATTTCGCCGCTCTACGTCTCTGTCCACGCCACCGACGATTCGGTGCGGACGAAGATGCTCGGCAACCCAGCGGCGCCTCCTATATTGCCAGCGCTTGGGGACCTCATACGCTCCGGCGCAAAGCTTCACACACAGGTCGTGCTATGCCCGGGCATCAACGACGGGAAGGTCCTCCAACAGACTATTTCGGACCTTACGTCACTATTCCCCGGCGTTCAGACGATCGCCATCGTGCCCGTGGGCTTGACAAGATTCAGAGAACGCCTGTCCGCAATCGAGCCTGTATCGCCCAGTTACGCCGGACAGCTCATCGAACAGATGCAGCCTATTCAGTCGCGACTCGGCGAGCGCTTTGACAGGCAGGTTCTGTTTTTGAGCGACGAGTTCTACCTGATGTCCGGCGTTCGGTTGCCGAAGGCGCGAGAGTATGGCGAATTCGCTCAGCTCGAGAACGGGGTCGGGATCGCCGCGAGCTTTGCGGCGGAACTAGACGAGGCGCTGGGCGGGCTGGAATCGAGAGCGTCGCTTGTAGGCGCGAGGGCCACGATAGTAACGGGAAGGCTCGCTGCGCCCATGCTCTCTAGAGCGATTGGGCGGGTCAATCAAGCATTCGGGACAAGGCTGTCGCTGCTTGAGGTGGGCAACAGGTTCTTCGGGGAGAGCGTAACGGTAGCGGGTCTGCTGGTTGGCCAGGACATCAGGCAAAGAATGCTGGCGGAAGGTTTTGGAAGCAACGACCTCGTGCTTGTGCCCGAGGCTGCGCTCGAAGACGAAAGCGCAGACCGCAAGGGAGACCTCCGCCGGTTCCTCGATGGAATGACGCTGAAAACACTAAAACAAGAAACGGGAGCTGCTATCGAGGCAGCCCCCGTTCAAGGTCGTAAGTTCGTTCGTTTCTTAAAGCAATATCTCGCCGCTAGAGTCAATCCCACACAGTAAGTGCCGGCCAGCGGCCCTGGTTGCCTTCTAGGTCCGTGGCGCTTATGTCCACCATGTATGTCCCAGGATATATACCGGCGCCTATATTCAGGTCAAGCGTGTACATATTGGGCTCCATCGGGTCCCTATACATCTCGACGCCATTCCATACACCCAGGGCATAGAGCTTGAAAGTAACCTTATCAATGTCCGCCGGCCCGTTTGGATCAGTTACTCTTGTGAACACCTGGAGCCTGCCTCCGTTCTCCGACGTTATCCTCGTGTAGCCGTAGCCCGCCTCGAGCACAACAGGGGCGTCAGGGTTGTATGGGTAGGCAGAAAGCGGCGCCGCTGCGCTGGACCCTCGAGGCGCAAGGTCTATCGCGTGCAATTGTTGGGCCTGCATCGGCTTGAAACCAGCGGCCAAAAGCGGAGCGGACGCATCCTGCCCCAGAAGCACCGGAAGACCCTCGCTTCTGATCTCAAGATATGGCCATATCTCGCTCCTGTTGCCAGCCTTGTCGCGCGCAATCAGCTCATAATAGTGAGGACCTGACGCCATGTCCCCGGGGCCACAGTCAATCTGAATCGAGTACTTGTTGTCGCCGGCCACCTCGTCTCCGCCCAGACCATTATCAAGGAGATAAAGGTTGAGGGAACCTTGCCCCATCTGGAATAGCTCGACGTAATCCACGTTGTCTTCAGGGTCGGTTACGTAGGCAGTCAGCCGAAGCACCCCGCCATCGCGAGCGGAGATTCTGCTATTCCAAAAGCCGCCGCCAAGGATATATGGCGCTAGCTCATCGCGGCCGCCAAAGGCGTAGAGATTCCAATCCAGGCTCCCGAAATAGACCATGTTGCCCTCGCCAATCGCAGCGGATGAATTGACAGCCTCGCTTGTCTGGAATACCCATTCGATGTTGCCTTCCCTGTCCAGGCAGAACTCCTTGCCGCCATCGGGAGTGGTGTAGTTGGTGCCAACATAGACGTAACCTCTCGCGTCGAGCGCACAGGAGCCGACGATCTGGTCGCCGAGATCGACCATCCAGTTGAGCTCGCCTTCAGAATCGAGGCAGTATAGATGGTGGTCGAGTGAACCCACGTAAACGTTTCCGTCCTTGTCGATAGCGGGTGATGAACGCACCCAGCTATTCGTCGGGTAGGACCACTCAAGGTTACCCTCAGGATCGACCGCGTAGATGTTGCCGTCGTTGGAGCCGAAGTAGATGGTCCCGTCGGGCCCAATGCATGGAGACGACGTTACCCAGTGGCCGGTGTGGAACATCTCGAGGCAATAGACGCCCCCGGTGTCGAGATTGTGAACTGCGTAAAGATTACCATCCATCGCAGTGATGTAGATGATGTCCCTATCGGGCAGCCTCCAGACTGCGGGCGAGGAGTTGATCCAGGCCCCTATACTATACCGCCACTGCACCGTCCCGGTGTCCTTGTCGAGCGCGTAAAGACGGCCGTCGTTGCAGCCGACGTAAATAGCGCCGCCCGTGCCCATTACCGGCGAGGAGCGGACGTTTCCGCCCATCTGCGTTCGCCACAATAGCGTCCCGTCCTGGACAGCATACAAGTAGCCGTCATCAGAGCCAAAATAGACCACATCCTCATAGCCAACCGCAGGCGATGAGACGATCATGTCCCCAGTGGCATAACTCCAAAGCGGCACTCCGTCTGTCGAATAAGCATAGAGCGAGCCATCGAGCGAGCCAACGTATATGTTCCCGGTGGCGCCGATGCACGGAGAGGACACGATTCCGCCTCCGGCCCTGCCAGCCCACCGCAGTGTGTAGATATAGGGTCCCTCGAGCACCGATAGACCAGTGTGATTGCGATTCTGCCGATACATCGGCCATGGACTTGTGCAGGGCGTAACCGTGGGGCCATGATACCAGCCTTCGGACGGCAGAATGCCGATCCCGTCCCTGGCATCGATTGCCCCGAAAAGATACTCGTATTCGCCCACATGTTCGAGAACGAGGCCCTGTCTGAACGTGTAGTAGCCGTCATTCGTGGTCGAGGCAACGAAGTCCTGCATGAGATAAACCGCCGGCTCACTCATCCCAGGACCGTTCAGCACTAGATAGACGGCCGTTATCACGTCCGTATCTGGGTCTGCCACATCCACTGTAAATGTGAACGTTGAGCCGAGAGTGGCCGAAGCAGGCGAGACGAAACCTGCAAGCAGAGCGGGAGGTCTGTTGTCCGGCTTGACAAATGGCCCGTCGATTGCGCCGTCAGTCGGCAACCTCACGCTGTCGCCGTCCGCATCGCAGAACGCGAAGTAGAAATTATGGTTGCCGACCGGAAGCTGCGTCTCAAAACGGTATTCGTCGATGCCAGGTCCGTAGTAGTTCTCCCTGTAAAGCGTCATATCATGGGGACTGCCATCTATCACAACCCACGTCGTCTCGGGGCCGCTCCCAGGGTCTGAGAAGTAGCCAACAGAATACGTGAAAACAGTAGATACATTGCCCTCCTCGGGAGAAACCGAGCTCTCTGAAAGCTGCGGAACTGCATCGGCCTTCTGTCCCACGACGATGACAGTTCTGTCCCAGGAGCCAACATAAACACAGTTGCCGTCCCACTGCCCATTGAAGTTGATGTCCTCGAACGTCTCATCGCCGTCACACTCCCCGTTGTCGTTCTCGTCAACGAAAGGCTCCGCCGGGCCGATAGCTGGCGACGACGTGATCTTGCCCCTGGTCCGCTCAGTCCAGAGCAAGTCTCCGTCCTTGTTAAGGCAATAAAGACAATAGTCCGAGCAGCCAAAGTATATCTTGCCGTCAGCATCCACGGCGGGCGAGCTCTGGACCTCGCCGTCCGCAGCAAAGCGCCATTTCTCTGCCCCATAGTGCCACAACGCGAACAGGATCCCCTCTTGTGTCCCGAAATACAGCGCGCCGTCTGAATCGACCGCCGGCGACGAACCGATGTTCAGACACCCAGTCTTGAACGTCCAAATCGGCGAGCCATCGTCCAGCGAAAGGGCGTGAACGACGCCGTCATAGCTGACGACATAGACATCATCAAAATAGGTTGTGGGAGACGATAGAACCGCGCTGAGAGTATCGTCCGTCCAGCGAACAGACCCCTCTCTGGTCAGCGCCGTTACGCGCCCCTCGGCGTCAGCGACTATGACTGTCCCGTCGTGAGCAATCGCCGGTGACGCCTCGAACCCACCCTCGGATGAGAAGGTCCACCGAACGTTACCGTCTCGCTCGAGGACAACTAGCGTGCCATCTGAGAACGTCGCGACGATGGCCCCATCCGCCATCAGACACGGCGAGGTCTTGAGAGAGGCGGGTCCCTGGTATATCCATTTGATGTCCACAAGGCTCCCGCTTGATGTATTGGCATCAATGCAGATAAGGCGCCCGTCCATGGTTGGCACATAAACTATGCCTTCTGGAGCGAGGCAGGGCGTTCCCTCGATGTCGCTGCCCGAATCCACCCACCATCTCGGTGTGGTCCAGAGGTCTGGTTCGAGACAGTAGAACATGCCCAGATAGCTCCCGACAAGAACTGAGCCATCCGGCGCCACGACACAGGATGATCGGACCCAATACGCTGTCTCAAACTCAAACAAAACATCAGGAATCACAGGCCCGACACCATCCACGAGGCCAGACCTTTGAGAATCATGCTGTAGCATCCGCCACGCAACATCAGTTGAGGCGGCGAACGCCCAGCCGAACGACAAGACGAAACTTATCAGCAGCAGACCAAGAGGTACAAGCCTCCGCCCTGGATTCCCCATAGTTACAATCCCTCCATCGGAATCTTCAAACAAACCCCGCCGTCATTACTCGACGTGGAAGTATGGCCAAACCAAACTCTCATTACCGTAAATGTCCGTAGCAACCAGCTTGAGTATGTAGTCTCCAGCCTGAAGGTCCACGCTGAGATCATCCAACTTCAAGACGAAAGTGCCGTCTTGGGCCACATCACCATAGACGCCAGTTGCCTCGTCATCCTTCAGGAACAGGCCGTCCATTATTGGCTCGCCGTTGGGAAGCAGAAGCTCCACACTGTCAATGCGTCCCCAACCGAGCCTGCCCATGGCGCTCTCGTCGTTGCGGACTCTCGCATAGACCATGAGTCTGCCGCCCTGCGTCGTCAGGAAAGTGTACTCCCAGCCGCCGAAGCCTGCCGCCCTTATCCACGGCCGCTGCACGTCCGAAGGCGCGGCCTTGGTTCTGGTCCCGCGCTTGGCTGGAATATCTACTATGGCACGGGTGGAGCCCATCTGATCGACGATCGAGGTCGTGTTATGATTAAACGCCAAGTAGCCATCAGACGGCGTGCCTGTGAAGCTACTATACTCATCAACCCTGAGATATGGCCAAGGCGTGCTCTCATAACCAATGCTGTCAACCACATTGACCGTTACTATATAGTCACCGGGCGGAACGAATCCCTCGAACGTGTACTGGAAGGAATACACGCCGTCTCCGGCGACCATGTCGCCAACCACACCCTCGTCGTTCATCATGCCCCAGTCAATCGGCCCGAAATCATCACCCTGGATCTTTATCTCAACGCGGGAAATATCGTCATCGCCCTCCGGATCGCCGACCTCCGCAAAAGCCTTGAACGGCCCACCTCTCGCGCTCGAGATCTCGCTATACTCAAGCGTAACGATCTTAACAACAGGTGGGTAGCCAGCGCTGCCGATAAGGTCTGTATAGGACGGTGGCGGCGCATCGCCGTCGTCCCCCTCCACCGTGAAAACTATCCGGCCGTTGACGTCGCCGTACTTCTTCGGCGAGAACGACACGTCCAGGCTGTAGCTGTCCTGACCATCGATCTGAAGCGGCAGGGTGAGCGTCGCCGGCAGCGAGAAGTGTGGCACACCGCTCACTATGTCGATCTTGCTGACCGTCAGGACCTGGTAGCCAATGTTCTGGATCAAGAGCGTTTGGACATCCGGGCCGCCGTCCTTTGGAGTTCTGTTGAACTCGAGCGTCTCCGGAACCCGCATTCTGGAGTAGCAGCCAGCCGTCTTGAAGCTCCACATCGCCGGCACCATGCTGTTGCCCTCGAGGTCTCTACACTCAGCTCTGACCGTGACGCTCTCGCAGTGCTCAAAGCTCGCCTGGCATTTGATGATCGCCACATACGGCGCCATCACCCAGGTAACCTGTACATTGGCCTGAGGCTGATTATTGAACGACATCACAACGGAAGTCTCATCGATGCCTGAGTTGAACTCGATGCCGGCCTCGGGGTTCGGCTCATCCTTCACCACGAGCGAGACGACTGTGTCAATCGCGACTTCTTGCGAGCCAGGCCTCGGCGCGAAGTTGACCGTGCTGTAGGTCGGCGGGACAGTGTCCTCAAGCGTGAACCTATAGCTTTCGGTCTTCGTATTGGCCGGCGCAGCAAGGTCGCTTGCGCCAAGCTCGACATCCACTATTGTGTTGGGCGAGAAGTCCCCTGTCGGCTGATACATCACCGAGAAGCCCTGACTGATCGGCATAATTGTCATCATCTGCTGATCGACGTCCATCCATTGATCGAGCGGCTTGATGCGCATTGAGATGGAGCTTGCGCTAACGCCCTCCTCATCGTCAAGGACGTCGAAAGAGACATCAGTGTTAGGCCTGACGCCCGTCTCACCCCTATCGGGGTGCAGATTCGTGAAATAAGGTTTGTTGGCGTCGGGGTTGGTCTTGAAACTCCAACAATATGTCTCCATCCAATTCGGACCCGTAACCTCGTCGCCGCCAAGGTCGGCCGCTCGTACGCACACGGTAAGGTCCTGATCGTATGTAAGCGTCTGCCCGATCGGGGCGATTATGCGGTAGCCAACGTATCCATCAGGATGCATCCACGGCTCAAGCGTCAGAGCATCCCAGGCGACCGGCTTCCCATCGATAGTTACTTCAATCGAGTCCGGGTCCACCCCACTCTTAGTATCGAAAACGATGACGCTCACCGACTCGACGTTGGGGTCAACGTCCTCTTGGCCCACGCTCGGCCGCTCAGAACCCTCATAGACCATGGGCGGATCGGCGTCAATCTCGGTATAGAACGAGTACTCAAGGATGCTGCGATTGGGCTCTGGGAAAGCAAAGTCAGCTGCAATAACCTTAACCGTTACTTTCTCGTAATACCCAAATCGTGGAGATGGCTGATAGGCAATCGCGTAGCCCGAAGCCTTCTCATCCTCGTCATACTTCGGGACCGTTGACACACCAGACACATCCCCGCCTACGCCACTGAATATCAGCCCACCGTTGACGTACATCTGCACCGTGTCGCCGTCAACGCCAGTGCCGGTATCGAGCACATCAAACTCGACTGGCCCGTAAACGCTGCCGTTATGCGAGTTCTTGGGCGGGACCTGATTCGCCAGGAACGGCGCCGAAGTATCCCGCTCCACGGTGGTGAACACGAACGAGGCCGAGCCGTGGTTGCCCAGACCGTCCCTCTTTGACAAGAACAGGTCTGTTGCCTGGATCTCGACGTCAACTACCTGCCCATATCCAAACTGCTGGTCCGGCTGGTACTGAACGCCGTAGCCAGCCTGCACACCGCCCGAATTGACCAGGACATACGAGGGCATCAGCACGGAGCCTGTCGCCGTCCGCTGGATGTAGCCGGCGTCTGTGAAGAGGTTGTAGCCGTCGGGGACCTCCGGGTCTATCTTGTAAACCATATCGGCGTCCGAATCAGCGACCCAGCACTGCCCCACGTGGCCCCCAAGGTCTCTTAACGACGCTACGCTCACCTTGGCAGGCGAGACGAAGCCATTGACCGTAGCCTCCACCGTGCCGTCAGGCGCAATCTTGACCACCTGACCGGTCCCTGAAAGCGCCGCCCATGCCTCGCCGGTGACGTGGTTCACCGCAACGCCAGTCGGATAGCTGTCGGGGTCCAGATTCACCTTGATATCCATCTCGGGATAGTTCCTGACGTTCACGTCGTAGCCGTCAGGGACATCGCTCAGAAGCTTGACCACGCGGTCATTCCCACTGTCGGCAACCCAGATCGCCCCTTGATAGTAATCAACCGCAATGCACGACGGGCGGTCAAAACCGTGTATTCTCTTGAGTATCGCGGTACCGCCGGCAGATAGTTTCACAACATCACCGTTCCCTGTGTCAGCAACCCAGCACGCACCTTCCTCTGCCAGCGGAAACGGATAGCTGTTTACTGCTATGTGACGAGGCGCAGAAAAAGGACTCTCGACGCCATCAGCACCGCCAATCGCAGTATGGTAGCCAACGGAGACCGCGAGGTCATAGACCGTCCCATAACTCTCGATATCTTTCGCCAGCCGCAAAACACGATCATTGCCGGTGTCAGTTACCCAACAGTTACCTCTGACCCAATCAACAGCCAGGCTAGTCGGGCCGTCAAATCCAACGATCCGGCACTCCTCCTGGGCCTCGTAGTAGTTGATCACGTAGCTGTCGCCTGGCGTGGCAGTTACGAGGCTACTGACCGTCAGTGATGTGGATGTATTACTCGCTATCTCATACCACTGGGGGAATGGCTGAGCGGTGCTGGGGTTCACCGAATAGCCAACGAGCGCTCCGGGCGTCCAGTTGGCCGTGTTGTCGGTTAGTGTCGTCGAGCCAGTCAGATCCGCCTGAACGCTGGTCCAGGTGCCCGAAAGCGACGAGAGCATCTTGAGCTTGACAACCTCGTTGTTGCCCGTATCGGCCACCCACAACGTCTTGGTTGTGGGATCGATCGCAAGCCCTTCCGGCCTGTAGAAACCGCGCCCCGCTATCCTGGAGACCTCATTCATCGTCTCCCCGCCCAGCTCCAGAATCCTGTCATTATAGGTGTCAACCACCCAACACTCCGAGAGCTCGTCAGCAACAAAATCACCGTAGGTTTTCGTGTAACACGGCGCTATGACAAGGTCTTCCCAGGGAACCTCGCTGCCGTTTATGCTCATTGAGATCGTCCGCGGATCAATCCCATAAACCGAGGATATCTTGGCAGTGATCCCAGTATCTGGGTCGACATGTTTCGCACCGTCTATCCAGTAATAGTCAGGTGTAGCGAGCTTTGTTCGATCGGGATCACCGCTTACTAACAGCGCCGTTTGGGTGTTGTCGATTATCTCAAAGCTGCTGCTGTTGCCTCCGTAGAGGACCTTGCCTTGATATTGATGAACGACCCAGCCTGCGTGTTCATCAACAAACCAGAACTGGGTGTCCGACTCTGGCGTTACGTAGGAGGAAATACCGGCATAGCCGCCCGGCCTCACGTCAAATCCTAGAGACTCGTCCCTGGGGTTGATCGCCGAGACCGGATCGTCAGTTCTATCGTATTCAGAGCCGTCGCATTCGCCGTCCTTGTCAGTGTCTGGGTCAGTTGGATTGGTGTGAAGCAGGAACTCCTCATAGTTGGTCAGACCATCATTATCATAATCGAGGTCGTCGTTGTAGGTGTCGTCAACCGTCGACTTAAGGCCATACTGCTCCTCCCATCTGTCCGGCATCTTGTCAATGCCCAGGTTCATCGCAGAGTAAAGCGTTATGCCAACTACTTTCGAGTAATCGCTGCTGTTGCCATAGGCATCGATGGCCTTTATGAAGTAGTAATAGGTTACGCCAGGCTGCACAGCTGTGCTATCCACCCAATACGGCCCAGGATCGTAGATGCCGTTGCCGTTCCAGTCCTTGAACACCTCGCCTAGGTCCCACGTCCCATTGCCGTTCGCATCCGTGAATGCCTCCGGAGGACCAATATTGAAGATCAACGAGGCGGACGTATCGGTGGCCCAATTGAGAGTCTCAACCGGCTCTCTCGGAATCTGGCTCGGATCATCTGTTCTGAAGATCGCATAGCCCGCATCTGTGCAATACTGAAAGTCACGCTCACGGTTTATGTCCCAATCAAGCCTTATCGCATTACCTAGCTGAACCGTCGTGATCGTAGCCCTAACGCCCTGAGGCGCTTCAGGCAGAGAGATGTCAATCATCAAAGGCTTAGAGGCATAAACGTGCCCTACGTTACCACTGCTTGTGTCCTCAAGATAACCAACAACGTCCGCAAGAATGTCATCCCCCTCTTTGACAGTATATGTTCCGACATAAACACCGTCGCCCGCCGCGCCGTCCTTGTGCATACCATCGTCGAACATCCGGATATTGCTCTCGAAGAATCTCTGCACGCTCGCAAAACCATACGTTTGGTAGCCGTCGCCCATGTTGATCTGACCCGCCACGTTGCGGTCCAGAACAATGACGTTCGTGGAGTTACCTATGATATGGTAAACATCGGTGCCGTTGATAAGGAGCTTCAGACCCGCGAGCGAGCCGATCTCGAAGTCCGCTGTCAGGTCTATGATCGTGTCCCCCATGACGGCACTGACGGAGCCAGAAATCCTATTGCGATTAACCTTCTCGAAGTTGAAGCTTGCGATCTGCCCCGGAGCCGCAGTCATGACGACCTCAACCGTCTCGCCAGGGTTAAGCATTACGTTAGACGCATCTCTGACCACCTCATACGGGTCGCCGACCTTCGCCACTGTCCGAAGATTGCCATCCACGGTGATGCTCGTTACCGCGTTGCTGATTATCTCAAATGTCTTGGACTGGTTGGTGTTCGGGTTAAGCTTCAATCCAGAAAGGCTGCCCGGCACAAAGAGCGCGTTTTCGTCAATCAGTGTGCTCGTCAGAAGCGCGGTAGAATCTCCTGAGAGCTTGTTGTAATGAACGACCCCATAGATCTTAGGGTTCTCGCAGAACGATGTCCGCCACGTATAGAGACAAGGCGATACGTACTCAGCCGCCGGAGGAGGAGCCGACCCGTAGGTAACCGCGCCCGTCATTGTCAGCTCGAACGGGATTGGCGAGCCATCATAGTTATTGGCAATCTGGACCTCGAACTCTGGTTCAGCATCGAACGGCGTCCCCTCGTCCCCGGGCAGTATGCTCAAATAGTTCCTCGCAGCGCCCGAAATAAGCTGGCCGCCGCCGGCGAGCGTAACCAAGGGGTTGTCGACCGACATCTGCGCTATCAGCTGGCCCGTCGGGCCGTTGTTGCCGATCGGCAAGCAGCTCTCGTTACGCAGCCTTATTAAGAGCTCAATTCGCTCCCCAGCCTGCATGACGCCATCGCCGTTACTGTAAATGCTTGTTCCGCTGTAGCCATACCTATCGTCATCAATCACAGGAGGCATAACAGTCGGCTGATCGATCCTGAAGAGCTTCACCCTAAACGAATCATCATAGGAATCGCCACCCCAACTGTCGAACACCTTGGTGTAGAACGTTACGTCGTAACCATTCGTGTAGCAGGGGACCTGCTCGGAGACCCTGAACTTGAAAGCGTATCGCTCCGCCTCCTGCGCGGTGAGACCGGACCCGGGCGGAACCGCGATCAGCGTCCTGCCGCTCGGGACGTTGTCGAACATCGTCAGGTTGTTTCCGATAAGCGTTACATACGGGTCATACTCTGATATGAGGGCAGAAACGCTGAGTGCGTCTCTTACGCTCTTGTTGGTCAAGATCAGATAACCTGTAACGACCTCGCCGGGCTCAATGACACAGTAAAGGTCCTGAGATTCGAGGTCATCAGGCAAATAGTTCGACTTCCAACTCCTGGGGTCCCGGTTGGTCATAGGCGGCTCAAGGTAGAGCGTGTCTGCTCCGTCGTAGATGCCGTTGCCGTTGGAGTCCCAGTAAGGCTCCCCATCGCCATTCACGAGAAGCGGGTAGCTCCCCATTGCCATGCCGCTCGCCCAAACGTCAGGGTCATTGCACTCCGCACGGCCGGTTGTGTCGCCCGGAATCCTCGGCTCAAGTATGGTGTGCCTGGAAGGCGAAACGCTCCAGCGCCTCGCCTTGCCTGTAACGGAGTCGTCGCCGTCGCTGTCGTAGATAACGAAACTGTTGAATGAGGCTGTTCCGCCCTCGGTAATGTCCGCGGAAAGGAACGTCAGGGTCGGATTAGCATCGTATGTGCAGTTGTGGTTGACGTCCTTATATGGAGTGCCGGCGTCGAACGCTCCTGGAGGCGGCTGGCACTCACAAGTTATCGACCCGCCAACAAAATGCGGCGCCGACGGCGGAGGCGGTTGATCAGGCGTCAGGCCAGCCTTGAAATCTTTCCAGCTCCGAACCCAAGTAGAGGAATAAAACGGCTCCGGGTTATAGGCCTGAGTGATGAAGTAATGCTCTCCTGCGTTCAGAGCACCCATCTGGCCGACCGGGTCGAGCGCTATGGCAGAGCCAACGAACGCCGAATCGTCTGTGATGTGACAACTCTCTCTCAGAATCCCCGCGTCTTCGTCGGCGGCGCTTCCAGTAACGATCTGATATCTACAACCCTTCCAGGCAACGTCCCCTGCTGGCTCAATGTAGTAATCACGGACGCTACCGGTGAGCACACCGTTCTCAAACGGGGTGGTTTCGTGCACCAGAAGCGGGCGCCACCAATAGTCCAGGACATCGTTGTAGTCGCCCTTGGCAGTCGCAACAACATCTGGATCGATACCATAGACCCCGGGACGAATCGCGCTGTTGTTAAGCCTGACCATAACCTCGTCCCCGGCGGTCCACTGACCCCTTGTTCTCGGCAGCCCCGCCGTGTAACCGTTGGGATCACCGGGATCGTTTCCCTGATACGTCCAGCAACGGTCCAGACCCATCTGATCAGAGCTCGGCGCCTGGTCCGAACCGGTGCCCCAAGGCCTGTAAACCGTGTAGTCAATCGGCGCAGTACCCCCCAGCAGGCCAAGGTCCTCCGGAGGCGGATAGTCCCTCCTGTCAACGCCGATATGCCCGTTGCTGCTGGCCGGAAGCTCGAGCTGCACCAGAGTCGATTGAGGCACAGCTAATAAACCACCTTGGACCGTATAGGACTCGATGCGATACGCCTGCGGAGGCCTGTCCTCGACCATAGCCCCGCCCGCCCAGTAAGCAAGATCGGAAACGTCCGGATTAAGAAAACATCCCACAAACATCTCGCCGACCTGGTCCGCCAGAGTACCCGAAGCAGCCCAATAGGCAAACGACTTGTGCCTCGGGAAGAGACCACCCCTGAAGTCCGTCGCGTTGTCAGTCAGATTGAAAGCGAGCGTAACGGTATCCTTCGCTACGCCGTCCGTGCTGGCCGCAGGATCGCTGCCCCATCCCGGGGCCTCGTATGGCACGCCTATGACGCGCGAGATCGAGAGCGGATTCCCGTTTTGGATCGTCACCACACACACAATCGGGTCAAGTGGGTTGCTGTTGCCAGGATAGGGGTCTCGACCGTTCTGCTCCACGTAAAGATAAACGATGAACCAGCCCGCAGGAAGCCGGCCCCTGTCGAGCTCCATCTTAAACGTCTGCGGCTCCATCAGCACCTGCCCCGTCACACGCGAGAACGAGATCGCAGACATCGGGAACCAATCACGAATGTAGTAATAGGAACCTGCGCCAGAGCTATTGGCCACCTGGCCCTCCGAATTGCGGCCAATCCTAGTCGGGTCCCGGTCAACCGTCAGGCTCGTGCGATCGTTGGACGTTATCACGAAATCGTCATACTCAATGCGACCGAATTGGCCTTCTCCGCTGGCATCCTTCTCGCCCTCACCGTAGTCCCAAACGCCATCGCCGTTGTCATCATGCCACTCATAACGACCGTTACCATTCAAATCATGGAAGCGCTCCGCTATCGTGATCTGTTTGCCAACGAGCTCGTTCGGCTCCCAACTCGCAGTCGTGTCAATCAGCCCCACCTGCGCCTTTGCGTTGGCCAAACCACCCTCCTCGGCGACTATCTTCGCATTGGTGAAGCGGCCAGCCCAGAGATATTGGCCGAACATCCGCACCCCCCTGGGGTCCCAATAATACACGTCCGCATAAATGGACCAGTCCACCGGCTTGGTCTTCGTCGTGTTCTCCAGAACAAAAACGACCTCGTTTGTATCCTGACCCATCGTTACGTTCCCAGGCGAGACCGTCAGAATATCGTTCGACGTTACTGTGAGATCGATCGGCGAGACATCCACCTCGTTTGAACGAAGCGTCTTGTAAGTCATGATCGAGGTCTGAACGTTCGCCTCAACCTGATACTTGTATGTCTGCCCGTTCAACGGGTTTGGCGTGCCAGGCTCCGCGTTATCCGGATCGGTAAACGTCGTGGAGGAATAGTTGGCCGCTATACAAACGCCATTTCGATAAACATCGTAAGAAACCTGCGCCTCGAAACCTGCGGCGACCTCTGACCAGCTGAGTTCGACCTCGTTACCGGTCCCTACCACTACCCTCGAAAGGGAATCACGAGTGGCGATATTCTTCACGCCCAGCCTCGGTGGGGTCAGCATCGGGTAAATAACCCAGAACCTATCCCCGGCGTTTGCTATCGACTGGAGTTGAGCGCCTTCTTCAACATATATGACGTTAAGCGTATTCCCGACGATGAGAAACGTCTGAGTCTGCTCGATATTAGGGTTTACATACAGGCCAACCAATGCCTGATCCGACCAAGCAGCACTCTTGTCAACTATGGTCTCAGCACCAACGCTCGTCACCGTGCCCAAGTATCCAACGCCCACGTAAAACGTTCTGGTGGCCGGGTCAGGATCGATGTTGCCTGAAGGGTCCTTCGCCCGCACCTTGAACGTGTAAGAAACGTCATAGTTCGGGACCGGCTGCACGAGCACGGACTCGGGAACCTCGAGAACACAATACAACTGATTGGCAAACGACGACCAAGTGCTGGTGAACGGGTTGAAATACGAGAATCCCATCTTCCCGACGTTGTTGTCCTTCTCGAGCCCGTCCGTGATGGAGTTGTCAACCGCAGAGTAACAGAACATCACGTGCTTTGAAGTTACTACACCGCCCTCCGGGACGAAGACGTTCACGTCCCAAAGCCCATTTCTGTTGATGTCAACGAACGGCTCGCCAGGATCATAACGTCCGTTAAAGTCATCATCGAAATAGGGCTCATAAACCTCGTTACCGCTACCCATTATGTAGGTCTCGGGTGCTATCTGATCGCCCCTTGACGACGCCGAGGCACCACTTGCACCGAACAACATTACGAGAGCGCAAAGCCCGACGGCGGATCGTAAGAACCATCCCCGCTTTAGCATTGCCTTCCTCCTTTATTGACTATCTAAACAGGCTCCAGCAAGAGAGCAACTTCCCACAAACCCTAAAAACAAGAATCCACAATATAATCCACCACGCAAGATGCGCCGCAAACAACGCTATTATGCGAGGCGCCTAAAACTCGTCATTGAACCAAACATTAAGACTTGAGAATATAGAGGAGACCTTCACACATGTCAACCGTGTATATCAAAGTGAATCGACCAGCTCGTTGAACCAACGCCTAATGCTCTCGCCTAACCCCCAGCTTCAGCCCACCGCTTACCTACCAATGCGCCTATCAGCCGCCTGTTACGCCCTAACTCAACTCTATTGGGAGCGTGATCACGAACCTGGAGTACTCGCCAGGCTTTGAACTCAGCTCGATGCTACCTCCATGCTTCTCGATTATTCCCGCCGAAACTGAAAGCCCAAGGCCCACTCCCCCGCCAACCGGCTTAGTCGTGAAGAACGGGTCGAAAACCTTCGTCGAATCATCCGTTTCAACGCCGACTCCGTTATCCTCAATGCTTATCTTGACAACAGAATCCTCCCCCTGAGTCGTGATCTTGATCACAGGCTCGAAATCTGGGTCCTGCCTCCGCTTCGTCGAAACCGCCTCGATACTATTGATGAGAAGATTGGTTATCACCTGGTTGACCTCCGCGGCGTAACACTCAACCTCTGGCAATCCCTCGTAATAACGTGTTTCAAGGCGTATTTTTGAGCCCCTAAACTCATAATCCAAAAGCGAAGTTACTAGCCTCAACTGGTCATTGATCTGCACCGGCTCGACCTCTGGCTTCTGCATCCTCGAGTAGTCAACGAGGTCCTGAACGATCTTCTCGATCTTGTGCACTTCCTTGACGCATGGCACGACGAATCTATTCAACTTGCGCAGATAATAGTCAATGCCCCTACCCTCTCGAGACTCCTGCGCGATAAGCCCCAGTCGTTGTTTGATGACCTCCGGATCATCCAAATCATGAAGCGCTCGATATCCGCGGAAAATATTATCTACATGCCAGAAATAGTCCCCAAAAAGCTTGAGCTTCGGCCCAAGCACCGAGAGCGGATTGGCGATGTTGTGCGTCAGACCAGCCGCTATCTTGCCCAGCGCAGCCAGCTTCTCTGACTGCAAGAGATGTTCATGCGTGCGACCTAGCTGCTCAAGCGCATTCTCGAGCTGAACCGTCCTTTCGCGAACGTTCTCCTCTAGCTTCACATTGACGTCCTTTATGGCCCTCTGCATTTGCTTTATCTCGGTTATGTCGCGCGCCACTCGAACACAGGCCAATACTTGGCCGTCTCCTGAAATAACCGGGGACACGACGATATCTAGAACTCGCTTTGCCCCGTCCCCGTCCTCAGAAACTTCCTCGCCTCGAGAGAGCAGCCCGCTCTTAAAGGTGGCAAGGGCAAGCTGTGCGCTGACGCTCGGACCTTCGGCGCTCTTCGCGCCAGGATCGTCTTTGGGATGAGACAGATCGCTCGAGGCAATGTTGGAATAGATGACGCGAAAATCGGGCCCAATAACATCAAACCTGTCGCCCATTGCCCCAAGCGACGACTCTAAAATCCGCTTGGCCGTCTGAGAAGCCCCGAACGCCCTCAGAAGCTCGTCTTGCTTGTAGGAAATGAACTGGTGCGCAGCAACCGCGAACAAGAACGTGAAGGCCAAGCTTATGTAATCAAATCTGGCAAAGACGGCGGCAAAGGGACCAAACCCAACCCAGATGTCCACGATGTCCCTGAAAACGACCAAGAACTCCGCCGCCAGGGCGCCCGTCAGCAACAGCCAAACGCGCCCAGACCTCCCCGTCATCACGAAATTGACGAGGCAGACGATTATCGCAGAGAATATGCTCAGCGCACTCGCAAACTGAGCAACCTTTATGAAAAGTGGGACTTCCATTTCTTAAGAGCTACATCACTGAAATATGTTTAGCCGTCTGTACGACCAGAAAATGAGAACAAGAAGCATTATGCACCCGAGCGCCATCGTCAGGTAGTTCAGAAGATAGAACACGTCCGCAACTGCGCTCTCCGGCCGGAGAAAGCGCCTGCCCGTCCGGAACAACTCGCTCCCGAAAAAAAGCGACGTAACAACAAGAAAATGCCACCACCACCGCCGGGTGTCTCTGGCAAGCCCCTTGGTCCGAAGAGCTTTGACCACAAACGCAACCGTTACAAGAATAAAAATGAGACAGATCACATCCCGAAGCGGAATGGTGCCGAATACAACCGTTACTATGCTGCTGACGAAATCGAATAGCGGTCTCAAACTCCCTTACTCCTCAGCAAACGACTTCCTCGACAAAGAAATGACAACGGACGAAAGGAGCGCCCCCAACAGAAAGACCGGTCTTGGGCTATGGATTTAGAATGCAATACACATAAATAATGATGCCGGCGATAACTGCCGCTAGGAGGGCGATGACTAGAATGGTGTTGAGTTCCTTCCTACGCCTCTGCTTGATATCATGCCACTCCGCCGCCACATCCTGCTCGTCCTGATGCCGCACCAACTCCCTGAGATCGATCAGCATCCCGCAGCCGGGACACTCGACGATTTCTTGGGGAGGACCCTCACCAGACTCCTTCAACGGAACCTTAACCCTGCAATTAGGGCACACTATCTCCGCCATCAACTCCTCCAGACTACCTAATTAGCGCTCAGGGTTCCCAATTGCCTCAAACCAACCACATAAAATATGCCCAACTCCTGCTGCCATGTCAATCAAAACCGATGAACCGAAGCAGGCGCATTGGCCAATATGCAGCCCTGAATCACTCATCCAAAGCACCTTGTAGTGATAGCCTGATGGCAAAACTGCCACACCCTAAGCGTCAGCTCAGAAGCGTTCTACCCGAAAATGAAGTGGTAGGTGCCTTTGCCCCAGTCGTTGATGAGGAAGTTGAGCCGGCCAATCAGAAGCGAGACACGGGCCATGACTGTGTAGCCAAACGAGGCGCCGAAGCCGACCATAATGAAAACGACGCCGACTCTTGCGGTCCCACCGAGAACGCCCTTATGCTCCTTTGAGAAGAAAAAGAAAACGAGCGTCGCGATCGTTCCCGCGAGAATAATGAAGCTACAGACGCCAGCCCAAAGGCTCGGCTGGTCAAAGAGGTTTATCATTGAGGCCTTGGTCTGCTCAATGAGCCTGGCCTCAATAGTGTAAGGAATTGCGGTGCCACAGCCTATTCCCATTACAAGTGCGATCGTGAATCGACTCAGCCAGTTGTATTTCCGGCTGATCCTGAGAAGAAACAGAAGACCCAGGGCAAAGGGGATCAGCCGAAGGAGGTTGATCGGTTCTTCACCAGATTTGCTGAGGGGCTCGAAGAGGTAGGGATGTAAGCCCTGAAACCAGTTGATTGTGAAGATATAGCCGACAGATACGCCGACGACGAGGTGTTCAGCGATCTTATAGAAAACGTTGTCCTTATATAGGAACGAGTAGATGCTGAGCGTAAGATATGCCGCAACCCAGGCCCAGAAGAGTTCCATGCCAGTCATACTACGAACCCCCCGCCCGTTCTCGACCGGCGGCCTGAGCGGTTTGTCCTTGGCGCCTCGTTGCGAAATAGGCTATATTACCGAGAGCGATCAGGATGATGATCAGGATATGAACGACCGATTGGGCGTCCATGCCAATGGTAGCATTCCCGGGCCAATCGATGAGCTGCTCGTATTCAGCTGCCCCACTGAGGCCACCCAGCAGCCCCACTAACTGCCCCGAATTCAGATACGGATAGGCGTCGCTTGCCATGACCGCGGTGACTCCAGCGCCTACATCACATCCGTATTTCTGGTGCGCAAACATGATCCAGGCCTCATAAGCGGCGCTGCCAGTGAAATCGATCATCAAAGCGATGTCATCATAGTTCTTGACACCATTGAGCATTTCCAGGTCAGAGCTCTGCCTCCCATAGCCGTCTGTTGGAAAGGTGTCGTGAAAGTCCTCTCCGATTCCCATCATCACCAAAGTTACTCCCGGCTTATAGCCCATGTACACGTAATCCTTGCCGTATGACGAGCCAGGGAACTCCTTCCCAACGGTCTCGACTGCGTCTCTGGCGAGGCCTGATCCCGTTGGGTAAAGATTCAACACGATCACCGGCACGCCTCTTTTCAAGCAATGCCTCAGAACCGCAAGTGTCATAGGTCGAAGCTCAGGCACGGTGGATGGATCATAATCAACAGAGACGAGAATCGGTCGGCCCCCGGCCGGGACCTGGTCTACTGCCCGATGAAGATTCCTTACTGGCTTACTAACGCTGATCGGAAGATTGAGCGGCGCTATTAGCGGCGCGATCACAGCCAGCGCAACCAGAATGAAGACTATTCGTCTATCCATCCTGAGTAAGAAACGCCAGAAGCTCATGAAATCAACCTTCTCTCAGTCTTTCATGCCCAAATAAGTGCGCTCAATCCCCAGCATGATCTTCAGGGCCGTTGAGGTCATGCCCAAGCCAACACCGATCATGATCCCGCGCTTTGCGGCCGTGTTCGGCACGTCGAGAATCCACGTCGTGATCTCCGATATCCCCGGAATCATCTGGCCTATGGGCACCCGGCCCAGCATCACGATTGTGGCCGCAATCAGAAGAAGCGTCGCCTCAAGGGTTCTGGCCCTGAACGCGCGAAACGCTGCCGAGGCGATGTAGAATGCGAGCAGCGAGAACATGGTGGCCTGAATCGGTATCTGAACGTTCAGGAAGATGTCCTGGAAGTTGAAAGCGTTCTCGAGCACGGTAACAAACCCGTCGCCTGTCGAACCTGAGACACATTTGCCGTGCAGCCAGATGAAAAAACCGTAGCGAGTCAGAAGGCCCGCAAGCATCATGTAGCCCAAAGCACACAGGGTTATCATGCTGAATTGCCAATTGGCGGACTTTCGCTTGATCTTCGTTGTGTGCAGCCGAACAAGGCTTATCAGCCCAATAAACAGCGCAATGCACGCAATGATTCTCGCCCAGGCAAGGGCATTAGTATAGAACCAGGTCAGCGGCGGAATAAAGCTCTGAGCCAGCATCACGATTCCGGCGACAAAGCAGATTAAGAGCGGGACCTGCCTTCTCATCTGTTGACTCTCGTGGTATTCATCCCGACTGACACCATAACGAGCTGGGCACCTTATCTAAAGATCGTTAAAGGAATATCAAACAAACTCTTGAACCCATCATATCCGGCATTCAAGGTAATTAGGCCTATCAATATACAGCCGATGAGAAACATCTTCATCCAGTCCTGACCCTTCAAACTGCCCAGAAGAAGTGGAGCTCGGCTGAGATATGCGCTCGCCGCGTAGAGCTCCTCGCCGATGAGGGTGTAATCGCACGCGGCTATGAAGAACGGGAGCTGCGCGACTGCGTCGGTGCCGGCTATCTGGATCGCTCCGGTCGATGCGCCTGTCTCGGCAAGAATTAGCGACTCGGCAAAGAACATCCCAATAAAGAGATTCGTTGCGGGCCTCTCACGGACCATGATCCCGTCAACCGCAGCGACAAAGGGAAACTGGCTCGAGGTGACGTAGAACACGTCCTGCTCGTTGTAGGCTTCCGGCTTACCTGCCGCCAGGAATCCCTCCCTAACAACCTCCTGAGCCACAGTCATAACAATCGGGTCGTAGTTCGGCACGATTATTCTCGTGTCGTATTCCGCGACAGTCCTGGCCACTCCCGACAGGATGTTGAGCGACGCTATCGTCGCGACGTCACTGATGGTGCTAATGCCCGGCACGTAGAGAATAGGCTTGCCCATCTCCGTCGCTCGGCCAACCGCCTCCTCGAGTGCATCGAGGCCGGCAATCCTACGAATGAAGAGCTTCGCGCCTTTCTTGGCCTGAACGATGAAATAGAGCAGCAGTGTTATATAAATGAGCGTGACGATCAGAGTGTTCAATCGCCCGAGGTTGAACCACTGAACTCCCGCCTGAATCGGCCCAAAGACAGTGGAGGGAGTCTCGCTCCCAACGTCCTTCGTTACAACCTGATAGTAATAACCTGCGTCGTTCTCGACTTTGCTTTCGTCCGTGACCCCGGAAGTGCCTTTTGACACCGACTTCACCGTCTCAAACGGGCCATTGGGGTCCTTTGAGCGCCGGACCTCGTATCCTATGACGTCGTTTTTGCCACCGCTATCGTCGGCCGAAAGTGTCCAGGAGAGGGTGATCGAACCACCGTCATCATCCGGCGTGTCCTTGGCGACAAGATTCGTAGCTGGGAAGGGAGGTGTGTCCGACGGGGGCGACTGACAGAGCGCTTGGCAACATAAGACCAGTGACCCGGCCAGCACACACATCGAGAGGTGCAGCAATCGCCTGCCGGCAAATGACACCGAAGCCCTTGTCAACATCCGCACCTTATATGAAACCTGCGCACTTATGTAGCAAGAAATACAACCTTCCGATCAGCAGAGAAATACGCGCCATGACCGTGTATCCAAACGAGGCGCCAAAGGACACCATGAGAAACACGATACCGATCCGAGCAACGCCACCAGTAACACCCGTATGAGCCTTTGAGAAGAAGAAATAAACAAGTCCAGATACAACACCTACTAGAAGGATCAGATTGTTGGCGAGAACATACCAGGGCTGTCCACTCGGGTCAAGCGGAACCAGTGTTGATTTTATCTGCTCCAGGAAGTTCGACTGTAAATAGGTGATGACCATCAGGCCGGACCCGGAGCCGATCATGAACGCAATCGGCCATCTAGAGAGCCACCCGATCTTCGGACACAGCCTGGTGAGCATGAATATGCCGAGCGCCAACGGAAGCAGGTATTGCCACCGCCTTGCCGCCAGCGGATCGATCAGGTTCGGCTTGACGATATTCCAATAATTATAGACGAGCCAATAGCCGGCCGAGACACCCACGAAGAGGTGCTCAGCGAACCTGTAGAAGGGGTTGTCCTTGTATAAAAAGCTGAAAATGCACAGCGTAAGCAGAGCGCCTATCCAAAGGCCGAACGTCGTGTCAAACGTCTCGAGGGTCAAGCTCTGGCCCCCATAAGCTTCTGTTTGCGCTTGCTGATAAAGAAGAACACGTTACCAATAATAATAAAGAACACGATCGCGGCGTGCGCAATCGACTGCGCATCCATACCTCTAGTTGCAGGGCCCTTCTCCCCAACTAAGAGCTCGTATTCGGCTGCGCCCTTCATGCCTCCCAACAGGCCAACAAGCTGGTTCGGGAAATACGGATAGAGCATGGGCGCTGAGACAGCGGTGCAGCCCCCACCAACTTTTCTCCCAAAGCGGCCCTGAGCAATCATTATCCAGAACGGGAGCCCGGGGTCCCCGGCAGAAAGGGCCATAACGAAATCGATGTCGGCGAAGTTTTTGACCTTCTTCATCAGCGGCAGATCGGAAAGAGGCCTGCCATCTACATCGACGGGGAAGCTCTCCCTAAAGTCCTTGCCCAGAGAGTCGATCACGACGATCCCACCGGCCTTGAACCCGAGATTCACGTAATCCACGCCATATCTCACGTTGTACCCCTTGGCGGCCTCCGAGAACGAGGCCCGCGCAAGCTGGGCTCCTTGCGGCCAAAGCGCAAGTCCAACTACTTTCAGACCTTTGCGGAAACACTGCTTAAGAAAAGCCAGGCACATCGGGCCGAGCTCGATCTCTGTCGCCGGGTCGTAATCGAACGCCATCAGCACAACCGAGCCTCGCGGCAGGCTTTCAACCTCGCGGAACAGCGCCCTCGAAGGCGGGCTGGCCTTCAAAGACAGTCCAATCGGCCAGACCATAGGGATGATCACCGCAACCGCTATGAAGACGAAGATCACCCGGCGATCGATATCTTTGAGCCTATCGACCAGAGAGCGCCGGGGCTTCGTTGGCACACTATCCACCGCCGAGATAGCTCCTTTCTATTCCCAGAATCACCCTCAAAGAAGTAGCGACAATGCCCAAGGCCGCACCCATCATGATCGCCCGCTGGCCAGCCGTATTCGGAACCGCCATGATCCAGTTGGCGAGGTCCGACATCCTGAAACCCTCAGGCATGAACCAAGTCAGGCTATCCCCGAGCGGCACCCGACCGAGCATCACAAGAAAACCGGCCACAAGAAGAAGGGCGGCATCAACTGTTCTCGCACGAAACGCGCGATACGAGGCCGAGGCGACGAAAAACGCCAATAAAGCGAACATCGTCGATTGCATAGGGACAAGGGCGTTCTGGAAAATGAAATCAAACAGAGTCTTCTCCTCGATCCCTCCAAAGAAAAACCCAGGGACCGCAATGCCGACCAGACCGGCCATGAGCACGATGCTGTAACCCCATTTGGGCCTCTTGTCCCGGACTTTCTTGAGGTGCAGCATCGTTAGGTTGCAGATGCCCAGAATCATCGCAAACCCAGCTATGACCATATATGAATTCTGGAAATAGGCCTTCATACCGTCGAACGGGTCATGCGGAATGAAGAACTGAACCACCATCGTAGCGCCGCAAATGAACGTGATGATCAGTGGTATCTCTCGCCTCATGAACCGGCCTCTCTCAGTTGACTACCAGAAGTTTTGTCAGCCAGTGAATGCCCGACAACTCGAGAATCGAGCCCACAATGATGAACGCTATGGCAAGCCCCTTGACGACGTCCTGGCCCTTCAGGCTGCCCATAAGCCGCGGGTCCTCCGTCAAATAGGCCCCGGCCGCAAACAGCTCCTCACCGATTAGGGTGTAATCACACGCCGTTACGAAGAAGGGCAGCTGCGAAGTCATCGCCGTCCCGGCTATCTGTATCGCGCCAATGGAGTGGCCTGTCTCGGCAAGTATCAAGGACTCCGCGTAGAACGCGCCCAGAAAGAAGATGGTGGCCGGCTTCTCGCGAAGCATGATGCCATCGACGCCTGCTGCAAAGCCGAACTGGTCATCTGTTATGTAACGGACCATGTCGGGATGGTAGGCCTCTAGTTTGCCCATGTCCCAGTAGGCCTCCTTTACGGTCTCCTGTGCGGCTGACATCACCACAGAGCGCGACACTGGGACGGAAAGCGGGGTCTCGTATTCCGCTGTCTTTCTGGCCACCCGACCAAGAATCGCCACACCGGCTATCGTCTGGACGTCGTCCATGTCCATGATGCCGGGTATGTATAGGACTGGCCGGCCCATCTCGGTCGCACGGCCTACCGCCTCGTCAACCGCCTGAAGCCCGGCTATCGGCCTAATATAGAGCTCCTTGCCCGAACGAGCCCTCGATATGAAGACCAGGACCGAGGCCGAGACAATGATCAGCGCAACCAACATGGTCAGGCGGTTCGAGTAAAACCACTGCGCAGACGACATAACGGGGCCCAACACGTCTGCGCCTGAGAAGGCCCCGTTGCCGGTCTGCGCGACGAGCTTATAGAAGTACCGCCGGCCGTCCTCAACCTTGTAGTCAACGTATTTGTAGCTCTTTCGGCCTGAACCGACCGTGCCGATGCACACGAAACCACTCATAGCCTCGGTAGAGCAAAAAATGGAATAGGAGCTGACGATTCCCCGGCCGTCTGTGTCATCGAAGGACGCATCCCAAGTAATCTCGATGGCCGAGCCAGCATCGTTGGGCCTGTCCCGGACCTGGGGATTCACAGGAGGCCCTGGCGCCAGATCGGACGACGGGGTCGCAAAGCCCAACCCCCCGGCCATGCTAGCGAGAACGAGAGCAAGTAAGAAAGTCCGGACTGGTCCCCGACAGGTTCCGACAATCCCTAATAAGAAATTCAACCCTTTCCCTCGATACGTTGGCAAGAACACATCAGACGTGACCAATCTAACCAAATGACCTCTATATCACTCCCCGTCAATCGCTGTCAAGACCGAGGCGGCCAATCGAAATAAGATTGGAAGTCATGGACGTTCCGTATGCAGGCTATTCAGCCATTCTAATGGGCGATCGTGGTGGTTCTGGTCGGTTTGTGAGTTGCACCCAGCGGGTGCTTTGGAGTGCAGTGGCTTGGCTCAATCTGATCCTTCGGCCCAGCTCTGCAGGACTTTTCGTATTTTTTGATTAAGGAGTGTTGTGTTGTTGGCTGTGGTTCTTGGTTTTGGTCAAGAGCAAAAGTGGAATTAGGATTGACGTGATGGTGTGTTTCGGTTCCCCGAAGGGGGGCCACAATAGTAGCCGTAGGTGGGACCTACGGAATCCGTTCACGTCGGTATGCTCGCGAGCCCGAATGGGTCGAACAGCCCGTCCACAGGGTTATGTTCAGCCCTTTCAGGGCTGTTTTCCTTTCCTCCTCTAACCCTGACCCGTAGGTTGCACCTACCGCTACTCACGTTCATCCCCTTGCGGGGATGCCGGAAGAACGCCGTCAGTTGAGCAGGCCCGGGCACGATTACGAAAACTCCTCCCCAGCTCTGCCCTTGACTCGGAATCGGCAGTTACTATCATTGCTCGCTAGTGCGCTCCGCAAGTGGCGCCGGTGGGTCACTTGATCAAATAAGGAGGTCTTGGCGATTTGGGCAAAACAAAGGCGCTCAGGTTTCGCCACGTCTGGTTGTGGTTCTTGATACTTGGATTGCTCGCCGTCCTTTATTTGCCGTCTCTTAAGTTCGACTTTTTCGGTGACGACTTCGTCTTCTACGGGTACGGAGACAAGGAGCTCGGCGACACGCTAATCAATTCTTTCTTCAGAGGGGAAAGACCGGGGCTGGAGCCAAAGGTCTCCAGGTTCTTTCGCCCGTTTGCCGATTATGTTTGGGCTCTTAAATTCGCACTGTTTGGGACACGAATCGACTATTACCACGCCGTGGCCGTCCTCATTCACTTGATCAACACTGTCCTCGTTTTCGTCTTTGCGCGGAGAGTGCTAGGCCTCGACCGTGTATGGTCCCAGTGCGCCTCGCTTCTGTTTGCGGTCTTCTGGTTCAACTTCGAGGCGGTGGCCTGGCTCTCGGCCAACAATGCTACCATCTGCACCGCATTTCTCCTGTCAGCCATTCTGTTCTCGGTCAGGTACGTGCGTCAAGGCGGCGTTGGCGCGCTGCTTGCCCTGTCTCTGTCTATGGTACTGGCGATCGCCAGCAAGGAGTTTGCGCTGGTCATGCCTCTCGTTGTAGGGCTTATCTGGTTCCTCCCCTTCGAGAGACCTGTGGAAGGGGCGAAAAGAAGGATTCTGATTGCAGTGGCGATCTCAGTTGCCCTGGTTGCTGGCTACGTGGTGCTGAGGTCTGCGCTGGCCTTTAAGACTAACATCCCGCAGACCACGCCTAGTTTCTTGCTGAGGACAGTCCATGGCTTGTTGACAATCCTTTGGTGTCCAGTTGAATACCGTTTCTTCGGGGCGCTTGGCGCGATCTTCGTTCTATTATGCGTGCTTCAGGCCAGAACACGGATTCTGGCTCTGCTAGTCTTGGTCTTGCTGAGTCCAGCCTTTCTCCAGGGATCAGCGAATAGACATGACTATCCCGCCAGCGTGGCATTCGCGCTTGTGCTGGTCTTGGTCCTAAAGACTTTCGAGGAGAGGCCCCGCTCCAGCATTACTTTGCTTCAGATCGGCCTACTCGTCGCACTGGCGTGCGGCACGTTCTACGCGTTCGTGATGCAGGGCGGCCAGAGCGTTCCGTTCGTGCTGGGGGGACTTGTGCTAGCACTCGTTCTACTATTATATGGCTGGAGAAGAGGGCGCCTCGGGGGCTCGAGCGTTGCAGTCTTTATGCTGGTGGCCCTCATCGCAGCCGGCAATCTCGGTCTGGCGATGGACTTCCCCTGGCCGTTCAGATTGGGAGGCAAGGCCAGGAGTCTGGCCAGCACAATCATCGATCAGTTGCCCGAGGGAACCGAGCCGCTCACCATAGTTGCAACCAAGCTCGAACTCGTCAAGGATGGCGAGCCAATCTTTATTGACCATGTTCGGGCTTTTGCTGTGCTCCTGTCCGGCCGAGAGCTTCGCTTCGCTCCGATTGATGAGATGCTTGACAACATCGCCGAATGCCCTGACACCAGGCTGGATGAGCACGTTATTGTCATAGGCCAGACCGATGAGAAGATATCTAGCCGTGATGACATCAGGGCGCTTCTTAAGCTGCGGCAGGCCTCTTACCGGATGCCGCCGCCGGACATGCTGTCCTTCGCATTCAACGGCACTCTCGACCAATCGGGAGCGAGGTTTGCGGCCTGCGACGTCGATCACAAAGCTGTTGGCTGCCTAGAGATGAGAGACAACCCGGTGGACACAATTGCCTATGACCTCATATCGGTCGGGTTTCTCAACCCGAACCAGTTGCCGGCGCAGCTCGCCTGGCTCGAGTGGTATCAACGTGGCAGCCAACGCCCTGTCGGCAGGGCTGTGAGAGAGATTGAGGCCGGACAGGCGGCGTTTATGCTGAGACGCCAAATCGACTGGCTCACTGCGCGAGAAGTCACCAGGATCACGACAGGTCTCGTGGGTGAAGACGGGATTCCCTTCCTCGGCGCGATCTCCATTCGCAAGCAGCCGGGGAAGCGCAGGTGACCTCTCGCGGAATCGAGGCTGCCTTTCCCGAAGCCCGCAGTTGACTTGCAGAGCCTGAAGCGGACCGGCACTCTCCCGAACGACAACTAACCGCAGCGCTGTTGATTTGACCCGGCCAAGTTCTGCATTTGAAGTTCTGCAATCGTGTGCTCGTGGTTCCAGAGGCTGTCCAATAAAGGGGTCAGCCGTGTTTCTTGTAGGGGCGATTCACGAATCGCCCACAATATGTTGTGGCGCTGGCGTCGGGCG